>CAZANF010000269.1:0-3539 GCA_964486425.1 uncultured Spirochaeta sp.
ACCGAGACTGAAGATCGGATTCGGTAGAGAAAGAGGCAGGAGTATTGCGCTGAGAACAGTTAAGGCTGTGGTTTGTAACCGTACAGGATGAGGTGAGGTTGTATCAATAGAGAGATTCATATCAGCAGTATAGCAGATGCAATCAAATCTACCATAGGTAATCCAGGGAAGGTCCTTTGAAAAATACGCTGAAAACTCGTATATTACGTAATAGTATGAATCAGGTAGTCGAGGCTCATAAAAAAGAGTTCGCTGTAGACCCCAATGTATCCTACTGTGCACCAGGTACCATCGCTCTTTTTGGCGAGCATGCTGAATCTGCAGGCGGTACGGTTATGATTGGGGCCATCGAGCGCTTCATGACCGTTGCAGTGTCGCGAAGGCGTGACAATAGCCTGCGGTTCTATTCTTCTACCTTCCAGGAGCGAAAAAAAACCTCGATAAGTACCTTGAAATGGCGCAGAGAGGACCGCTGGGCAAATAACAGCAAGGGCGTAATCTACGGATTACTGCAGATGGGTTTTACTGTTCCCGGTCTGGAGTTTACTATCGGCGGGGATGTGCCAAGCGGAGTAGGTTTGGGCAGTTCAACGGCGATATGTGTGGCTACCGCTGCGGCACTGAATGATCTGCTTGATCTGCAGCTTTCGCAGCACGAAATCATCCGGCTTGCAGTGGAAGCGGAGACGCTTTTTCAGCAGCGGCCGGCAGGTGCTGCAGCAGCTGCTGCGGCATTGATGATACAGCCGGGGCAGCTTATGCTCTGGGAATCAAGCAGCTGGAGATATCGACTGCTGCCCTTCTTTTCGGGTAATATTGTACTTCTGTGGATTGATCCGCAGGTGCCGACTACCGAAGAAGAAATAGAGATGGTGCAGCAGCGGCATGAAGAGGCCCGGGGATGCCTTGATTTTTTATCCGACACCCCGGTTACTGAAGGGCTGCTGCGGCTGGGAGATGATATCGGTCCGGCCGGTCTGGGCGAAATGTCCGAGGAGGTTCGCCGCGGCTGCAAGCATCTGCGTGATGATGAGGCCCGGCTGCAGGATGCCGTCCAGGCTATTGAGCAGGATGACCCGGTTAAGTTCGGGAAGTGCCTGCAGCGCTCTCACGAGAGTCTGCGTGATTTGTATGAGATTTCCAATCCCGAGATAGATTGGCTCGTACGAAGACGCGATACGGTGCCTGGGGTGCTTGGCGGCCGTAGAACAGGAATTGGTGCATCTGCATCAATCATTATATTAATGGAACAGAACGCTCTGGACGGCTATATGGAAAAGCTGCAGGAATATGAGCGTATCTTTGGATTTCATCCTATCCATCAGCAGCTCGCTCTTTCCGGCGGGACTATTCCCTGCTGACATTTCAGGAGAAAGTTTTTCGATGAGAGTACTCATTACCAACGATGACGGAATCGAAAGCTCCGGTCTGGGAATTTTAGCCCAGGCACTGGAGAAGGAGCATGAGGTGTGGGTGGTGGCGCCCGACGGGGAACGCAGCGGAATGTCGCATTCCTTGAGCCTGCGCGATCCCATTCGCATTCAGGAGATAGGCGAACGTCGCTTTGCAGTCGGGGGCAGCCCGGCAGACTGTGTTATCGTGGGCATTACCGGAATTATGCAGGATAATCCGCCGGATCTGGTGGTATCCGGGATTAATCACGGACCGAATCTGGGGACGGATGTAACCTTCAGTGGTACCGCAGCAGCCGCGCGGCAGGCGAGTTATATGGGCTATCCGGGAATCGCGCTTTCCATGTACGCATTTGCTCCGCCATTTACGTTTGCCCCTGCGGCACAGTTCGTTGCTGTCAATATCGAGAAGCTGGCGGCCTTATGGGAAGAAAGCCTGTTTATCAATATCAATTTTCCGAATACTGAATCCTTTGCCGGGGGATATGCAATAACCACCCCGGCCCGCAGGCTGTACGTAGATACCCTGCATCATTTCGATGCCCCGGCCGGGGTTCGGTATTACTTTCTTGCAGGAGTGCCACAGGAATCCCGGATTTCCGACGGGACCGACTGGTTCGCCGTAGAGCAAGGCAAGATTTCCATCAGCCCGATTTCAGTCAATCCGGTAAACCATAGCGTGATTGACCACTTCCATGAAGTGGAGTTACAATCGGCTCAAGAGGTATAGTCGATGAGGGAGGGGATTCGCCTATATAAAACCGGTCAGTATGCCAAGGCTCTGGAGTCTTTGCTGAAGGTCGATGTTCTGCCGGAGCAGTATCCCGAGCAGGCTTACTATCTTGGGCTGTGCTATGCAAAACTGTCTCAGTTTGATGAGGCTCTGCTGTATCTGGAGCAGGTCGCTGCCTCGGACCTTGATTTTGCCCGACTGTTTCAGGGGCGGCTGATTATCGGGTATATCTATGCAGTCACCGAGCGATATCGGCTGGCCGAGTTTGAGTTCAATCAGTTGATTGAGGAAGGGTATGAATCCCCGAAGGTATATGCTGCACTCGCTTTTGCCATGTTCAAACAGGATCGAATAGCTCAAAGTATCTCATTGCTCGAGAAGGCACTGGATTTAGACCCGGATAATCCGAATGCGTTGAACTCGCTTGGTTTTATTCTTGCCGATCAGGAGATCCGGGTTGGCGTCGCACTTCAGTACTGCCGACGTGCATACGATCAGAATCCCCGGAACCCGGCTTACCAGGACTCGCTGGGATGGGCGCAGTTTAAATGTGGAAATATCCGTGAGGCTGTTCGCTATCTGAATATGGCGCGGCCGAAGCTCTCGGGTGATGCCGATTTCAAGCACCACTGGTCGGTAGTATCCCGAGCGGCGCAAAAGGTATAAGCAATATGCGAACGATCCGTGGTCTTTCGATACTTCTGATAATCTGTCTGTCTCCAGTGACGGCAGCTGCACAGCAGGCTGAAACCTTCGATGAACTTGAGGCCCAGGAAGAGTTTCGCAACGGGGTCCTTTCGTATCATTCAGGTTTCTTTAACGATGCAGTACTCTCCTTTCAGCGCTCGATTGCAGCCAATCCTGAGCATGCGGAGATCCGGAACTGGCTTGCGCGAGCCTATGCGCAATCGGGTTTCTGGGACGCGGCTATGGGGGAGTGGGAGGAGATTATCAGCGCCGGGGAAGCAACCCTGGCTCTGCAGCAGCGATACGAGATAATGCAGGAACGAACCGGACTTGTGCAGGAGCTGGCCGGTCGCGAGCGTTTTGTCATGGCAGCATCGATTAGCGGCCATTCACCTGAATACACCCTGTTTCGTCGTCCCACCTCAATTCGCCCGTTGCCGGACGGAACCAGTATAGTGGTTGCGTTTGGAAATCATGTGATTACCGTGTTGGATCCGAATGGCAATCGGCGTCGAGAATTTCTGGGTGGAGTGGGAGGCTTCGACGGCCCTTACGACATTCTCCCCCTGTCGGATGGCACCTATCTGGTGTCGGAGTTCATGGCAGACCGGGTTTCCCGGATTAACGAGCGGGGTGACCGCATGAGCTCCTTCGGCAGCAGAGGCCGGGGGGATGGGGAGTTCCTGGGTCCTCAGTACATGGATATC
>CAZANF010000270.1:0-1286 GCA_964486425.1 uncultured Spirochaeta sp.
GACTCTTGCCAGCTGGAAACGGGCGACGGACAACGGGTTTACCGTCGGGACCTATGAGGATCTCATCCCCTCTGCCGCTCTGGTTGGAAACCTGTCTCCGGACAAGCAGCATACCAATGTTATCAATGCGATAATGCCGCTCATGAAGAAGGGTGCCGCTCTGTGGTACAGCCATGGGTTTAACATCGTCGAAGAGGGAATGCAGATTCGTCCTGATATTACGGTTGTCATGATGGCTCCCAAAGGACCGGGCAGTGAGGTTCGAGTCGAGTTTACACGCGGGTTCGGTATCCCGACCCTTATAGCCGTACATCCGGAAAATGACCCCGATGCTGCAGGAATGGACATAGCTAAAGCTCTTGCAGGCGGGACCGGCGGCAGTCGGGCCGGTGTGCTGGCCTCCAGTTTTGTTGCCGAAGTAAAGAGCGATCTCATGGGCGAACAGACAATCCTCTGCGGTATGCTGCAGACAGGAAGCCTGCTCTGCTTCGATAAAATGGTGCAGAAGGGCATAGACAAAGCCTGGGCTGCAAAATTCATACAATATGGCTGGGAAACCATTACCGAAGCCCTCAAATTCGGCGGAATTACCGGAATGATGGATCGACTCTCGAATCCAGCCAAGATCCGGGCGACTGAGCTCGCAGACGAATTGAAGCAGATCATGGCACCACTCTATCAGAAACACCAGGATGATATCATCAGCGGAGCCTTCAGCCAGGGGATGATGGCCGATTGGGCCAACGATGATAAAGATCTTCTCGCCTGGAGGGAAGCAACCGGAAAAACCGCCTTCGAGCAAACCGCGCCCGCAGACGATGAAATACGCGAACAGGAATACTTTGATAAAGGTATCCTCATGGTAGCCATGGTAAAAGCCGGGGTCGAACTTGCCTTCGAAACAATGACCGACGCCGGTATCAAAGCAGAAAGTGCCTATTACGAAAGTTTGCACGAGACACCGCTCATCGCAAACCTGATTGCGCGCAAGAAGCTCTACGAGATGAACAAGGTAATCAGCGACACCGCCGAATACGGCTGTTATCTCTTCGACAACGCCTGCCGTCCTCTCCTCGCAGATTTTATGCGTAAAGTCGATACCGATATCATCGGAAAAGGACTCAACCTCACCGACACCAGTGTTCCCAACAAACAACTGGTCCAGATAAACGAAGCAATAAGAACCCACCCCGTAGAGATTGTGGGGCAGAGGTTGCGGTCGTATATGACGGCTATGAAGGAGGTCGTACTGGGGGCTGAATAAGCCCCAATCTCTGCGTCACTGC
>CAZANF010000270.1:1386-3526 GCA_964486425.1 uncultured Spirochaeta sp.
CTGGCCCGTCGTGCTCATGTATTAGCATACACTGCGCGCGCCGGGCTTCGTTGTTCCTTGAGCTTGGGGCTTCTTCAGCCCCCAGCCTGCATCGGCGTGGCGCCCCAATCTCTGCGTCACTGCCTGGCCCGTCGTGCTCATGTATTAGCATACACTGCGCGCGCCGGGCTTCGTTGTTTGCCGGTTTACCGTCTGCCGGCCGGGGCTCCAATCTCGAACAGATGCCGGCGCCCGAGATGCTGCAAGCGAATCGACAGATATTCCCACTGCTTCGGCAACGCCGGATGCAGCTCGGGGCTGTCTCCGGATAGGCTTACCCCGGCAAAATCCCGGGTAATAATGGCGATGGTTCCCGCCATTACCCCTAAATGGATTCCCTCCGGGGTCGTTCCGCCCTGTCTATCGTATATATCGCTCTTCAAAGCCTCCTGAAACCATTGCTGCGCTATTTCATCCTCGTGCATATAGCTTGCTACGACAGCATGACATATCAGGCTGAGGGTAGAGCCGTGGCTGGTGCGCTTTTCATAATATTGGTAGTTCTTGCGCAGCATTTCCATCGGTTCCTTCACGGTATAGCCAAGCTGGCGCAGTACCTCTGTGACTCCGTCAACCCCAAGCATGTAGTATGCCATTAGAACATCGGCCTGTTTGGTTACCTTGTAGTTGTCCGGCGAGTCATCCTCCGCTTTCAGGATACGATCCATACGATGGATGTCGCCGTACTTTTCCCGATAGGCATCCCAATCGATATCCGGCAGCGAAAAATATCCATCGAACTGGCTGATTATCCCATCGTCATTGATAATAACATTCATGCAGGTGCTGATTACTCGCCACTTTTCGGTTTCCTGAAGATCAAAGCCGGTTTTTTTCATGATCTTCCGAAGCACCGATTTCGGCAGGGTGTCAACGAGTTCCAGTGCTCTGTCCATAAGCCAGACGGTCATGATGTTGGTGTATGCATTGTCGGAAAAGCCAGGCTTGTCGGAACCCGGCAGTTTCTCATGAAACTCATCCGGTCCCATAACCCCGTCAATATGACAGCGGCCGGTTTTGGGGTTATGACAGGTAATGCTGGCCCAAAACCTTGCGATCTCAATCAGCATTTCGGCCCCGAATTGGTGCCGGAATTTCTTATCGTTGGTATGTTTCAGGTATTCCCATATGTTGTAGAAAATCCCGATTGAGATATGTCTCTGACGCCTGGAGTAATCCGGTCCCCATGAACCGTCTTTCGGGTTGTAATGCAGAGCCTGGGTCTCTTCCCGGCCGGTATCTGCGGTTTGCCAGGGATACATCGCTCCGGAAAAACCGGCCTCGGCGGCATTCTTTCGGGCATCATCGAGACGCCGGTACCGGTAGAGCAGGTGTGCCCGGGCAATTTCGGGAAAGCGATGAAGGTAGAATGGGAGTGTAAAAATCTCATCCCAGAAGATATGGCCCCGATATCCTTCACCATGGAAACCTCTGGCAGGTATGCCGGCATCAATCTCCGTATTTACCGGTGACGCGGAACACAGGAGATGAAACATATGCAGGCGGACTATCCTCTGGGAAAACGGGTCTCCGACAATCTCTATATCCATGCGGTCCCAAATATCATCCCAGGCCGCCGTATGCCTCTGATACTCAGTCTCATAGCCATGTGCTTTTTTCAGGGCCGAGCGGGCGGATACGCAGGGATCCTGTACCCCCTTGTCGTACGAGGTGAAAACCGTCACCAGTTTATCAATCTGATAGGTGTTGTTTTCCAGCATTGGTATACGCAGTTCTTCGCTGATTGCAGCCTTCAGTTCTGTTACGGTTCGAAGGGGATGTAGTTTTTCATTCCCGCAGTATACGGCAGAGTGCGACCACATACTTACGTGATAATCTGATTCGCTGGTTCGTACGCGCAAATGGAGGGTGCCGCCGCCCTCGCCCATAGTGACCGGGCGCAAACGGCTCTGGTTCAGATCGCTGTATCTCTCGACATTCTCGTTTATGTGATCAGCATCCAGGGAAGGCCGAACGCGAATGTCCTCGCTGAACTTGAGTGGGGTTATAAGACCTTGCTGGCCCATAACGTGCCGGGAAGCCATGCTGCAAAACCGCCGGCTTACTATCTGCGAGGTTCTGCTGCCGGACTCCCGACCGA
>CAZANF010000271.1:0-3515 GCA_964486425.1 uncultured Spirochaeta sp.
GAGGTGTCTCGCCTGATCCTTCCCGACTACCAGCGGATGAAGCGATTTGACTTCAGCCAGCTGCAATTTCATTTTCCGGATTCCACCAGTTTTCTGCGGATGCACAGCCCTGAACGTTTCGGAGACTATTTGGGCAATATCAGATACAGCGTTCGTGAGGCAAATGCACAGCAAAGCCCGGTGCGGGGTTTTGAAGAAGGCAGAATATTCAGCGGCTACCGGTTCGTATACCCGTTACTATGGCAGGACGAGCATATAGGTTCGGCCGAGGTATCCTTTTCTGTTGATTCATTTCTCGGTATACTTTCGGATCTTACCAGTGACAGGTACCTGTTTGCCATGAACCGGTCCGTAGTCGAATCAACTGTATTTCCCGAGCAGCTGGATCATTATGAGGTAAGCTATATATCCCCGCAATTGATGCTGGATACCGAAATATCGAATCCCGAGAATATGCGGCCGCTGTTTACGCAGTATCAGCCGATTCTGAAAAATCAGCTGGAAGATGCCGAGAGCTTCGGCTACTTCCAGATGGTGGAGGATATTGATTATCTGGTGCTGTTCCACGCCGTGAAAAACACACGGGAAAATCAGGTCGGCTATATTATTGCGGTGGCGGAAGATGATACCCGACAGGTTCTGCGCCGTGACCAGTTGCTCACATTCAGTCTGCTGTTTGCTGTTCTCATAATAATCGAGCTCCTGTCGTGGTCGCTGCTCGCCGACCGGCAGGAGCTCGCCAGGCTTTCCCGGACGGATCAGCTGACGAAGGTGCTGAACCGGCGGTGGTTCCGGCACGAGGCAGAGCGTGAGATTGAAGAAGCCGAACGCTACGGGCATCCCCTGAGTCTGATCATTTTTGATATTGATTTTTTCAAGGATATAAACGACACCTTCGGCCACAACAGCGGCGACCAGGTGCTGCAGCAGCTGACTCGTCTGGTGGAAGAGCAGATACGAGCCGGTGATATCCTGGCCCGCTGGGGCGGAGAGGAATTCGTTGTGCTGCTGCCTCACAGTGATTGTGATGCTGCATTGCAGGCAGCAGAAAAGCTTCGCCAGGAAACAGCATCGGCCCCGCTGTCTCCGGATCGCCGTATAACCATCAGCCTGGGGATAGCCCAGTTACAGGAGGGTGAAACCCTGGACCACCTCGTCGGTCGTGCAGACAGGGCAATGTACCGGGCCAAAACCGAGGGCCGTAACTGCAGCCGTGCTGCATCAGGATAATTCTACCGACTTTCTCTTTTGCAGGCATCCAGGTATATTATCTGCGAGGTATGTGAAGAATGTCTGAAAGTGTTGAGCAAGAGTCTGCGGCTGGAGCTTTTCGCCGCGGTTTCGCGATGCGTCGTCTGGTGCTGTTCGGGATACTGTTTGCCGGGTTAACCGCGCTGGGCATCTATGCAGTCTACTCCCAGGTTGCAGGCAGCAGTTTTGAATGGGACAGCCGGCTTGTGTCGGGTCGATTGCTCACAAGCACCCTGGGATTGCTGCTGGTCTATTTTACCGCAGACGGGCTGCGGCTATGGTTTACCCTGCGAGCCCTCGGTCACTCAGTCAGCCTTCCGGGAACGATTCAGCTGGTCTTCATGAATATCTTCGTGTCCAACATTACCCCGCTGGCGACCGGGGGCGGGTTCGTGCAGGTGTGGTTTCTGCGCCGTCATGGGGTGCCGGTGGGCACCGGATTGACGGCGACAACTATTCGCACCGCCCTGGCGGTGCTGTTCATCTTCGGTTCAGCCCCTATGCTGCTTGCCTTTATTCCCGGCGCAGAGAGTGCCGCCCGCAGCAATGCGGTTTTAGTCCCTCTTCTCATCAGTGTCGGCCTGTATCTGGGATTCTTTGCTCTGCTGATCCTCCGCCCCGGCTGGCTGCTGCGGCCGGTACAGGCAATCCTTGTACTGCTCAAACGGCTGCATCTTATACGCGCCGAGCGCTATGAGCGATGGATGAACCGGATAGAGCAGGAGCTCCATCGGTTTTCGGTTGGTTTCGGCCGTTATTTCCGGGGCCGCTGGTATGATATCCTTGCATCCATACTGTTTACCGCAGTCTTTCTGCTGTCGCTGTTTTCATTTCCGGCTTTACTGCTGCAGGCACTGGAGTATGATTTCTCTTACTGGCAGGTAATCGGACGAATGCTGCTGACAACCTTCGTAATGTACTTCTCTCCAACCCCGGGAGCCTCCGGTATCGCCGAAGGGGTATTCGGGCAGTTCTTCGGCGGCATGGTTGCCGCCGGTCATATAGTACTGATTACCATAGCCTGGAGGGTAATCACTATTTATCTCGGGATGATCATCGGATTGTTTATGACCCAGGCTGAGCTCACCAGGATCGGCAAAGAGGATGCTGCATGAGCAATGGCCCCCGTACCCCGCGTCGCCTCAAGCCGCTGTTCTATGCTGCTCTGCTGCTGACCATCCTGCTGATCGGCTACCGGATTTACCTTTTCATATTCGAGCCGCCGCATTTCGGCGTACATGCGGACCAGATAGAGCAAATTCATGATCACACCTCGAACCAGTCCCGGCTGAACTTTGCGGTTGTCGGAAATATCCAGAACTCGATCGGGCTGTTTGAACAGGAGATGATTCCACTGCTGAATCAGGCGGATCTGGATTTTCTTGTATCCGCCGGCAATGCGGTAAACGGCGGCGGCGAGGACAAGTATCGTGCCCTGTACCGGACCATGAGCAATCTGGATATGCCGTATCTGTTGACCGTGGGAAAGGCCGAAAGCAGTGCCTTTGGCGAGCTTAACTTCTATGATCACTTTGGGCCAAATTTTTACAGTATGCGTGTTGGAGATACCCTGTTCGCGTTTCTGGACAGCACGGATCCGGACACCTTCAAGTTTCAGCTGCACTGGATCGAGGAGCAGCTGCGTGATTCGAGACTGAGCCGTCGTTTTGTCTTTATCGGCCACCCTATGTTTGAAATAGGGTATGAGTCAGCATTCGAGTTGAATAATTCATACCTGGAAGATACCGCATTTCGGGACCGGCTGCATGAACTGTTCATCCAGTATCGGGTCGATGCGGTATTTTCCAGCAATCTGCCGGTGTATGAGCGGCGTCGCCGCGATGGTGTCGAGTACATTATTACCGGGGGTGCAGGCGGTCTGGTTCTGAATACCGGAAACAGCTTCTATCATTATGTTGCGGTATCTTCCAGCGAAGACAAGGTCGAGATTGAGCTGAATGAGGTATCAATCGGGCAGCATAGAATCATGATGTTCCTGGAAAGCGTCTGGTTTGTAATCCATTCCTTCTTTCATGTCGGGCATATAAACTTTCTGCTGATAGTCTGCGTGCTTATAGTCATATCGATTAAACTCTATACCTATGTCTTTGTGGACCGGGACTATTATCCCGATTATTCCCTGGATGTACGCCCCTACGAAGACCGCCGGCTCAGGATTTCAATGGTTACCAACAATTATCTTCCGTTTATCGGCGGAGTCCCTATCTCAATAGCCCGCTTACGGCAAGGTTTGGAGCAGCTTG
>CAZANF010000272.1:0-3504 GCA_964486425.1 uncultured Spirochaeta sp.
TGAATACACTCGGAATTGGTAATAAAATCAATCTCGCCCTGTTCATCCAGCCAGAACGCGGGCCTGGTGCCCGAGCGCAGCAGTTCGATCAAGCAGGCGTTTTCCCACAATTGCCCTTTGTCGGGTGTTGAGCGTATAATTTGATGCAGACCGTTATCGATCAGGTAGATTTTGCGAGCAGCCGCCGGATTCGCCTGGTTACGCAGGGTAATCAGGAAAAGACTCTCTTCCAGGTGATGCAGATATTCGTACAGGGTATCCTTCGACAGCCGCATACCCTGGCTTTTAAAATCATTATACCATCTATGTACCGAGAAGCTCTTGGTAAACGACAGTAATGCCTTTTGAAACAGTTTCTCTACCAGGGCAACATTTTTGATTTCATGGCGTTCGACCACATCGCGCAGCTGCATGGTATCTACATATGATTGCAGCAGATGACGCTTCAGTTCCGGTTTCTGAGCCATGACCACCTCCGGAAATCCTCCCCACTGCAGGTACTCATCCAGCAGAAGATTCCGCTGTGCCATGTGTCTGCTGTCGGCGGATGTATCATCCGGAAAGTCGCGAAAGCGAAGGAATTCGTGGAAGCTGAGGGGAAACAGCTCGTAGCTGAGCACCTTGCCCCGTAGTGACTCGGCAAGGTTCCGGCTGAACATTGCTGAATTGGAGCCGGTTATAATGACCATGGTATTCTGGTTCTGCAGGTAGCGCAATCCCGACTCAAAATTCTGCAGCTGCTGGATCTCATCCAGAAAGAATATCGGATCATGCGGTGCGCTTACTTCCAGTGCAGCTTGCCACAGCAACTCCCAATCAGAAACCCGAAAATCCTGCCAAAGATATTCAGTAAAGTCTATCCATATACCCTGTTTCGGCAGCAGTTCCAGCTGCTGCTGCAGCTGCAGCAGATAGGTCGACTTTCCTGAGCGGCGGGTACCTAGAATGGCAGCAATCTTGCCGGTTTGCCGATGGAAATTCAGATCAATCCCAAGATCTCTGGGAACAAATGAACGATTACCCTGCGAATATTGCCGGTCAAGGAAATATTTGATCAAAGTTTCCTTTTTCATAGGGAAAGTATACTACCGTCATGTCATGTATGCAATCACACCCGCAGAAAATCCTCGTGTCTGAAATACACCAGTTCGAATTCATCAACCCTGGTTTCCAGGCTGCTGTCCATGGCCAGAGCATGCAGCTTGCTCCACCTCGAAAGCAGCAGATCAATCTGCCAAGCGGCAAAAGACTTTGACAAGAAAGATTGCTTTAGACGCCAATACACACAATAGTCACAAAATATCCAGAATTTGAGGAGCAGGGAGAAACGAATGAAATATTTACGTATGCGCAGGCTGGTCATTCTGCCGGCAGCGGTATTAACAGTTTTTCTGTTGATAATGTCGTGTGTGCAGCCTTTAATCGGCGAAACAGACGATACGGCGGTTCGTGTTACCGGGGTTACCATCACCACGGACGAGCAGGTTCTGCAGATTGATGACACACTGCAGCTGACCGCCGAGATTGCGCCGGCTGATGCCTCGGAGCAGGATGTCACGTGGTCCAGTGGAAACCAGGCCGTTGCGGTGGTAAACAGTGATGGATTGGTTACCGCCCTCGGTGCGGGCACCACGGATATTACCGTGACAACAGTGGACGGCGGATTCAGCGATACATACACCCTTACAGTCGAACCGGATCCCGCAATATCCATTTCACTCGATCTGTTTAGCGAGGAGCAGATTGAATTCGATATATGGGGCGGCAAAATTCGTAATTATATAGAAATCACTCTCGAACCAGCTGACTACTGGGACTCTGCCGAATGGTGGATCAACGACCTTCCGGCAGACCACGTGGATTACCAGTCTAATGTGAGAATGTGGAGCAATAACACCAGCTTTGACCTGTACGATGCCCAGGATGTGCTGCCTGAGGGAGTGCATATTATAACCGTAATGGCAGTAAAGGATGGGGTTCCGTACTCGCAATCCGTTACCTTTACCCTGATTTATTAAAGAGGCGCGATAATGAACAAGAAAAATCAATTGTATATACTGTGTACCGGTCTCCTGGCGGCAATGCTGCTGCTCCTGGCAGCCTGCTCCAATCCCTTTGCGGGGGAATCCGGCGGTAGTACCGCAAGCGGCATTACCGGCGTCCGGGTACGGGTAAATGACTCTCTGGAAAGAACCATCTATCCAACCACGCCGGAGTTTACCAAATACCGTCTGTCATTCTCCGGACCGGATGTTATGGATGACATCGAAATCAGCTCCGGGACATCGGCCGAGGTTGAGCTTTCAGCCGGCAGCTGGACGGTCACAGCCTACGGCTACGCCGAATTCAACAGTGCAGAGGTAGTGGTAGCCGAAGGCCAGGGAAGCGTGACCCTGGCGGAAGCCGAGTACGCGAACCTGGACATTGCAGTCAATGCGTCTCAGCAAGGAGCTGACGGAAGCTTCAGCTATGAACTGACTGTCCCTCCCGAGCTGAGCGCCCAGTCATATTCGGTAGATCTCTATGAATGGGGAAGCCATGCCGCGGGTGACACACCGGTCTATAGCGCCGGTGGAGTGGTAAATTCTGAAACCCTGAGCGGAAATCAGCAGCTTGGTCCCGGTTACTATGTTCTGCGGGTAGTGGTTGAAACTGCAGACCGTCAAGCCGTTCGAAATGAAATTGTACATATATACCCGAACATGACCAGCGAGGCGGCATACCACTATTCACGAGCAGATTTTCTGCAAGTTGTCAGTCTTGAAGGAACACTCGATTTTACTATCGATACGGCAACACCGGAGGTGTACGAATACGAACTCTTCTTTTATACCAATCTGGATGATATAGCTGGTTCCGTTATTGCGGATACCTCTTTTGTAGGCGGCGGCGACATCTGGAATGTTAAAATACCGGCGTTTGCAAGCCCGACTACTGTATATGCGGCCGCAAACTTTTATACAGAAGAGCAAATCGTTTTCATCTATCACATAGATGATTTTACGGCGCATGACCAGGATCAAACCGGCATCAGTCTGAACTACAACATGGAAACAATTGCGGTAAGCGGCAGTATGGATATTGAACTGGCCGACAAAACAGTTGACTCGGTACTCACTCAATTTGAAGTTATAGATAAGCCGGATGCAGAGGATGAGTCAACCTGGACATATCTTTCTCGTAGCATGACCGACAGCAGCGGAGATTTTTCATTCAGGGTTCCCAGGCAGGATCCCCCCCTGGAGGATGTGTATTTTGACCTGGATTTTGGAGATAGCATTTTCGGTCCACTGCAGATTGGCTCAAGCGATGTGAGCGGAATACACCTGACCAGACCCATGCCGGACCATGTGCAGCTTGAAGGTGCAGTGTCCCTTACCCTGAACGGTGAACCGGCCGAGGTTGATAGATGGTATCTGTCTTTTTCCACCGCGCCGGGTGGTTCCTCGATAGCAAGCTCTTACGATTTTGTGGATTCCGGCACCTGGAGTGCCATATTACCGG
>CAZANF010000273.1:0-3486 GCA_964486425.1 uncultured Spirochaeta sp.
GCTTTTGCAGATGAATATAATGCCGAATTGAACATCAAGACACACGACTCCAACACCCCGTTCAAATCACTTTCAGGCTGAAACCAGCAAAAGGTTGTTTTGGCTAGCTGTCTGCTCACCCACCCCGATTACCTGATCCTCGACGAGCCGACTCGAGGAATCGATGTTGGGACGAAGGTGGAGATTCAGAAACTGGTGTTGAAGCTGGCCGAAGAGGGAGTCAGCGTGACCTTTATCTCGTCCGAGATTGAGGAAATGCTACGAACCTGCTCCCGGCTGATTGTCATGAAGGACCGGCAAATCGTTGGAGAGCTTTCAGGCATGAATATGACGCAGAACGAGGTAATGCAGGTGATTGCCGGGGGGAAAGAGTAAGATGACCGGAACCAGAGCTAAATCAACAGTTGCCCATCTGTTCCTGCCCCTCTCTGTTTTAGGATTGCTGATAATCATCAACCTGATCAAGGGGGCGGATTATTTCAGCATCTCCCTTATCAACGGAGCCCTGTACGGAAACATCCCCAATATTTTGTTCGGCGCATCCGAGCTGGTTATCATTTCGATTGGCATGACACTCGTCACCGCCTCATCCGGTGGCCAGGATATCAGCGTAGGGGTTGCTGCCACAATTACCTCGGCGGTGTTTGCCCAGGTCATCCTTAATGCCGAACAGGTCACAATGATTACGGTACTGACAGGCTTCCTGACCAGCTGCGGTGTCGGAATTCTTATTGGGGCCTTTAACGGTTCGCTGGTTGCAATATTCAAGGTCCAGCCGATGGTCGCTACGCTCATTCTGTTCACCGGGGGGCGGTCCATCGCATTCCTTGTGGACGGGAAGCTGTCCCCGGTTCTCGCCAGCGACCTGACAAGTCAGATTGGAAGTGTTATTCCCGGCATTCCGCTTCAAACCCCGATTATTCTGACCGCCGTCTTCATTGTGATTGTGGTGCTTGTTCTCAAATTCACTAATCTCAAGCTCTATTCCGAGTCGGTAGGGATCAACGAGACAGCGGCGCGTCTGAACGGCATCGACCCGGTAAAGGTCAAGTTCCTGACCTACATGATCATGGGAATATGTACCACCGTGGCCGGCTTTATTGCCGTGACCAAGGCGGGGCGACATGACAGCGTCAACCTTCTCAAATTCATTGAGCTGGATGCAATCCTGGCGGTAGCAATCGGGGGAAACATCCTCAGCGGCGGAAAGTTCAGCATTACCGGATCTATCATCGGTGCCTACACGATTGAGGTGCTCAACAGGACCCTCCTCCGGCTCGAGGTGAGCACCGAGGCTATCAAGGCCGTGAAGGCGGTTTTCATAATACTGCTCATGGTTGTTTCATCACCGGTTGTACGCCAGGCCGCCAGGAAGTTCGTGCAACGAATGCGTAAAACGAAGGAGCTATAGGGTGCAATCTACAAAAGCAATCAAACCGAAAGAAACAATATCCAACTCGAATCTTCTGTTTTACATCGCCGGCGGTATTTTCGTACTGATGTACGGGCTTGCCATCCTCGTATACCCGGGCAGCTTCCTGAAGTTCCAGACCTTCTTTGATTTGTTCAGCCTGAATGCTCCCTTCATCATCATCACATTAGGGATGAGCATTGTAATGATCGGGGGTGGAATCGACATCTCGGTCGGCTCAGTTGCCGGTCTTGTTACCATGTCCTGTGCGGTGCTGCTGGAACTGCACGGTGGCAGCGTGGGCGGCGCAATCCTGCTTGCGCTGGCGATCGGACTCGCATTTGGTCTCCTGCAGGGATTCCTTATTGCATACCTGGATATTCAGCCGTTCATTATCACACTTGCAGGCCTGTTTCTGGGTTCGGGACTCCTGACGATGGTACACAAGAACCCGCTCAACGTAACCGCACCGGATTTCGTAGCACTTCGGGACTTCGGGTTTGTCATTCCCTGGCTCGGCACAACCAATCGCCTCGGGAATTTTATTCCACTGCAGATCAAATCCGGCGCCATCGTCGTTTTTGTTCTGGTTATCCTGCTTGTAAGCGTCATGCGCTGGTCCCGTTTCGGGCGTAATCTATATGCCGTCGGGGGCAACAGCCAGAGCGCACGAATGCTCGGCATAAACGTCAAGCGAACAAGGTTCTACTCCTACCTGATCAGCGGTGTATTATCCGGTATTGCAGGATTTGTATTCATCATGACAACCGGTGCGGGAAATGTCGGCAATGCAGCAGGAATGGAGATGAAAGCCATCGCTGCGGCAATCATCGGAGGAACCATGCTCAACGGTGGTGTCGGTAACCTGATCGGTTCACCGATAGGTGCAATGACGCTTCTGACCATCAACGAGCTGATCCGGGCCGCCGGAGTCGACTCAAACCTTCAGGCAATTATTGCCGGGCTGCTGCTGTATTTCTTTATCGTTCTGCAGAGCGCAGTAGTCCGGCTGCGGGGCGGACAGAGTTTCAAGGTCCTGCTTCCGGCCTGGCTTATCCCTCGGAAGAAGGAATCTGCCGGTTGAGGAAACTGCCAGGGAAGGAAAGTGTCGACACAACACCGGATATTGAAATTCCGTGGTATAATTCACCAGGCTGGTATATGGAGGTGAGTTAACGTGGGTCTGATGTCGCCGCATAGCCGCTGCAGGTACCGGATACAGGCTATCCTCATTATCCTTGTCTCGCTCACCCCGCTCGCGGGGTGTACTGCCGACCGTACCGATGACACCAGCCCGATCGTTCTGGGATATTCGCAGCTCGGAGATGAAAGCACATGGCGCACCCGGAACAGCCGCTCGATAATCGAGGCTGCAGAGGCGGCGGGTATCAGAATAATGTTCGAGAATGCGATGCAGGACCCCGAAAATCAGATCATGGCGATTCGCTCCTTTATTGCCTACAAGGTGGATGTTATCGCCTTCTCTCCCCTGGTTGAGCGTGGGTGGGATACCGTCCTCGGCGAGGCCAAAGCAGCCGGTATTCCGGTAATCATTGTCGACCGGATGATAGACACAGAGGACGACAGCCTGTATACGACAGCCTTCATTTCGGATTTCTATCGCGAAGGTCGGCGTGCCGGAGACTTCCTCGTGGAGAGATACCAGCAGTCCGACGCCCCTGTGCGCATTGTGGAACTGGGGGGTACCCTGGATTCAACCCCCGCCATCGGCCGGTTTCAGGGATTCCGTGATGTCATTTCTTCCGATCCCAAGTTCGAGGTGATTTTCAGCGAAGACGGGGATTTTATGCTGAGCAAGGGGCGGGAGATCATGCAGCGGGTACTCGCGCTGTACGATACGGAGGACATCGACGTTCTCTATTCCCACAATGATGATATGACCTTCGGCGCTATTGAGGTGCTTCAGGAGGCAGGAATCGAGGCGGGGCGTGACATAGTTATCATTTCGGTGGACGCGACACAGCGGATCATCGACTACCTGCGGGATGGAACCGTAAACTATGTTATCGAATGCAACCCCGACATCGGCCCGCAGGTCATGGAGATTGCCCGGG
>CAZANF010000274.1:0-3421 GCA_964486425.1 uncultured Spirochaeta sp.
AAGATGATTTCCAGGCTCTCTTCACCGTCAAACCATGAACTGTAGCCACGGAAATACGAGTAAATTTCCCGGCTCCAACCTAATCCGGCAAAAAAATGTGTGTTACGCCAGTTTGCCAGTTCAGGAACTGTTCTTTCAATGGCGGGAAATGCGCCCAGGTTGCTGTACATATCAGCCATATTTCTCAGCATTCGTGCGTCGTCCGGCTTATCGTCCGATTCATCCTCTGATTCCCGGCTATCTGTTTCGGGCTGTGATTCCCGGTAGAATAAACCCTCGATATGTCGTTTTCCGCTACGATCCGGTTCATCTGCCAACTGTAGAACTGATATCGGCGGCTCTTCGGAATCTTCACCCTGGCCGTAAAGATAGGTAGTAGTAAACACTGCCTGCCCTTCACGTGGAAAGTCGGCAAGTCCGGGTGAAAAGAAAAAATCATCTCCCTGATTAAAATAGAATGGAAAATAGAACAGCGGCACTCTGCCCACATATAATACCGCGTGACGAAGCCCCCATTCTCCCGGGGCAAATATCCAGATTTTGTCGGCCTTGATCCGGTAATTTGGGGGATCGGCGGTGGATGAGGTGATCGATCCGTCTTCCATTACAACCACATCACTGTTTGAGCGGGTAATAAACTCCCCGCTGTAACGGAATTCCAGGGGTTCGTCCTGGATACTGCGCTCGCGAAGGGTAGTTCCGGAAGCAAATGCTCCAGACCAGTTCTGCAAGCGAAAAGTCAGGGTTTCTCCATGATATTCTTCCGTATCGCCGCCGCTTCGTTCAAGACTGTATATTATATTGCCCTGCGCGGTTATTATCTCTTCAGACTGATTGAAGATAACTCTATCTGCCTGGACTTTGTGCTGACGCCCCTCCTCCTGATCCTCCATGTAGAGCACTACCCCGCCCGTCAGTATGAGCATATCCTGCCCGACTTCATCCACTTGATAAAACTGAGTTTCCTGTGCTGAATCAACCCTGACTCGAATCCCTTCCTCGTCTGATTCCTCCGGGGCTTCAGAAGCAGATAGTGAGTAATGATTCATAAGTCGATTCTGCAATTGCTGTACATTCCCGCCGGTGGGCAGTCCGTTTTCACGAGCCATGGATACAAGTTCGTAGTAGTCTGCGGTTTGAATATCGCGAAGGAGGATTGTATTCCTGTTCTGCCAGTCCGAATCCTGCGCCGATGTCCATTCCGGATATAAACTCATTGCAGACAGTACCATGCACACCAGCAGCAATCTACGCGAAGGCATGGCTATCCCCTCGCCGAGAGATGTTCAAGCAGATATTGTCCGGTATACGAATCTGGATTCTTGATTATTTCCTCAGGTGTGCCGGACGCAACTACAGTGCCGCCTTCATCCCCACCTTCCGGTCCGAGGTCAAGCAGGTAATCTGCTTGCGCGATGACATCAAGGTTATGCTCAATCAGAATAACGGTATTCCCCTGACCAACAAGGACCTGCAGGACCTCCATGAGCTTTTTTACATCGGCGAAATGGAGGCCGGTTGTAGGTTCGTCCAAAAGATATACGGTTTTCCCGGTGCTGCGCTTTGAAAGCTCAAGGGCAAGTTTTACCCGCTGAGCCTCCCCCCCGGACAAGGTAAGGGCTGATTGCCCAAGCTTGATATAATCCAGCCCCACATCATGCAGGGTCTGCAGTTTGCGGGTAATCGGGGGGATCGCCTTGAAAAACTCAAGGGCCTCTTCCATTGTCATTTCCAGAACGTCATGGATCGTTTTGCCTTTATAGGTAATCTCCAGGGTCTCGGTGTTGAATCGCTTGCCGTGACAGACATCACAGGTAACATATACATCCGGCAAGAAATGCATTTCAATCTTGATTGTTCCAGCACCCTGACAGTTTTCACAGCGTCCGCCCTTTACATTGAAAGAAAACCGCCCCGGTTTATAGCCCCGGGCCTTCGCTTCCGGAATGGCCGAAAACAAGTCCCTGATGGCAGTATAGACCCCGACATAGGTCGCAGGGTTAGAGCGCGGGGTTCTGCCGATCGGGCTTTGATCAATATTGATAACCTTATCCAGGTGTTCAATCCCTTCAATCGAGCGATGTGCTCCGACCTCCAGGGATGCGCGCTGCAGCTTGTTCGCCAGCGCAGGATGCATAATATCGCTGAGAAGGGTAGATTTTCCCGATCCGGAAACCCCGGTTATGATTGAAAGTGCGTGCAGCGGAAAGGATGCATCTATATCCTTCAGGTTATGTTCGGATGCTCCCCGGATAACCAGAAAATCACCGCTGCCGGATCTTCGTTGAGAAGGTACCGCCATTTGTAGTTTTCCGGTCAAGTACTGACCGGTCAGGCTTTCGGGAACCGCACAGATTTCCTTTACCGTACCCTGAGCAACAATATGACCACCATGCACCCCGGCACCGGGTCCCAGATCAACTATATGATCTGCTGTTCGAAGGGTTTGTTCATCGTGTTCAACAACTATCAAGGTATTGCCGATATCCCGCAGATGCTCCAGGGTTTTAATGAGTCGATCGTTGTCTCTCTGGTGCAGGCCGATACTCGGTTCATCCAGAATATAAAGAACCCCAACCAAAGAGGAACCGATTTGAGTGGCCAGCCGGATGCGTTGAGCCTCACCTCCACTCAGTGTACCGGCAGTTCTGTCCAGACTCAGATATCCCAGACCAACACTGCGCAAAAATGACAAGCGGTCCCGAATTTCCTTGAGAATCTGGCTGGCAATCTTGGCCTGATTCGGGGTCAGGTCAAGAGAATCAAAAAAATCAAGTGAATTCCGCACAGACAGCTGTGTTGCTTCAATAATACTTTTTCCCTGCACGAGTACCGACAGGGATTCATTCCGAAGTCGCAAGCCGTTGCAGGCTGGACAGGGTTTCGGGCTCATGAATCCCTCAAGCCATTCCCTGATCCTGTCCGAGCTTGCTTCCCGATATCGACGCTGCAGGTCTGCAAATATCCCGGGAAACGGCTCCTGATATTCAAACTTGCCGGTCTGGTTCCGGTTAACGTAGGTGACCTCAACAGCATCCTCGGTTCCATACAGCAGCGCATGATATACGGATTCAGGAAGTTCTCCGACAGGTGTGTGAAGGCTGAAATTCAAATGATCCGCAAGTGCGGAGAACTTGCTCCTGTGCCAATTGGATGACGGGTTGTATGGCGCCAGTCCGCCGTCCTCAAAGGACTTCGACGGATCAGGTATTATTTTGTTGACATCGTATTCCAGCGTCATCCCCAGTCCGGAACAAGCCTGGCAAGCCCCAAAGGGACTGTTGCAGGAGAAAAGTCTGGGCTGAAGATCCGGAAGACTCATGGTGTCGTCCGCAAAGCGCTAATGCTCGGAAACCTCACTGTCAATAATCGCTTCATCCTGCGAAGTTCCGATCACATGGACACGACCTGCTGCCTCAAC
>CAZANF010000275.1:0-3418 GCA_964486425.1 uncultured Spirochaeta sp.
TCTATGTCTTTGATTTCTGCGGCAACTTCGACTTTTTCCGTGAGCATCCCCAGGGGATTGAGTCTACCAGCGGGGTGTCGCTGGGTGTGCGTCTGTTCCGCTCACGGGTTGAGCTGTTGGGGCAGATCCAGCGCAATGCCGACCTGGACCCCGACAACACCCTGAAGCCGGCGCTGATCGAGGTGCTGTACAGCGAAGTGGCCGCCATGAACCCCGATAACTTTATGGTGCGTCTGCAGCTGGAGGTAGTCGAGCGCTACCAGCAGCGCAGCCGCTGGAGCAGCCTGAACGATGATGACCGCGACATCCTGCAGCAGAAGATTGCCGGACTGCCCAGCGAGATGGAAACCGATGACCTTGAGTCCCGCCTGTTCGATGCAATCGCCCTGCGAATGCAGCTGGCCCACGTGAAGGGCGACAGCAGCAGCTACGAAAACAGCCGTCAGCGGGTCAGCGATATCGCCATGCTGCTGGAAGAAAAGATTGCCATTCCCGCCGTCAAACAACAGCTTGATTACCTGCAGCGCATCCAGGAGGTAGAGTTCTGGGAGGGCATGGATCTACCCGGCCTTGAGGACCTGCGCCTGCGTCTGCGCGGACTGGTACCCTTTATCGACAAGCAGCAGCGCAAGATCATCTACACCGATTTCCAGGACGAGATAATTGAAGTACGCGAGGATTCGTTTGTAGAGATGCCGAACATGACCGGCGCCCAGTACGAGAAAAAGGTTAAGGACTACCTTCGCAGCCACCTGGACAACATCGTAATCCACCGCCTGCGCAGTAACCTGCCGCTTACCGACACCGACCTGCACGAACTGGAAACCACCCTGACCCGCATCGGCGATGAGGACGGCCGGCGCCTGCTCTCCGACCTCTTACAGCGCAGCCAGGCCCCCTCATTGGCCCATTTCGTGCGGAGCCTGGTCGGCCTGGACCGCAGCGCCGCCCAGCAGGCTTTTGCCCACTTTTTGCAGGACCGCAGCCTGACCCCCTCGCAGATCCGCTTTATCGAACTGGTCATCGACCAGCTCACCGCCCGCGGCATTATGGACAAAGGCGCCCTGTACGAACCACCCTTTACCAGCCTGCACCACGACGGCCCCGAAGCCCTGTTCGCCGGCAAGGACAATGTCATCGAAGGCGTATTCTCGGCCATCGACAAACTGCAGCCGGTGGTGGAGAAGGAGCTGGGGTGAGGAGATGTGCAGGAAACAATCAAGTCATGTACTGAAATATACTATTGATAAATAAGCTGAGCAAAGGTATATTTAATTAGGAGTGACAATATGGATACTGATATCCTCTCATCCAACATTAAACGCTACCGAAGCATGAAGAAGCTTACTCAGCAGGATCTCTCCGAGTTGTCTGGTATCTCCCTTCCGGCAATCAAGAATATTGAAAGGAAGAAGGTGCTGCCGAGGACTAACACACTGCTGTCTATCAGCAAAGCCTTGGATTGTAAACTGCAGGATCTGGTGAAACCTGTCGGAGAACTGTCATCAGTTCGCTTCCGGGCAAAAAGCAAGCTGAACCGAAGGGAGCAGATACTTGCCCAGGTATCCAGGTGGCTGAATGATTTTTCCTTTCTCGAAGCAATACTGTTGGATAAAGAAGAGTATAAGCTCCACAAGCTGGCGGGAGCTTTACAGAAAAGCTCACCTGTCCATTACGCTGAGGAAGCAAGAAGAATTTTAGAGCTGAAATCAGATGAACCTATTCATGATGTTTGCGGGTTGCTTGAGAGCTGCGGGATCAAGATCCTCGCTCTGCCGTACTCCTCGGATGCCTTTAATGGATTATCGGTTGGTGAAAATGACAAAGGTCCGGCCATTATTATTAATACTTGGGAGCGGATCAGTATTGAGTGTCAAATATTCAGTGCTGCCCACGAACTCGGTCATCTTCTCATGCATCTTTCAGATTACGATGGGAACGAGCATTCCGCAGACAAATCCCGGGAGAAGGAAGCCGATTTGTTTGCCGGTTATTTCCTTATGCCGGAACGGGGGTTCGATTCGGAATGGAATGAAACCGCCGGAATGCCATTTGTAGACCGGGTTATGAAGATCAAGAGCATCTTCAAGGTCAGTTACAAGACTGTCCTCTACCGTCTGAAGCAGAAGGGGATTGCTGATGATACTATCTGGCTTCGATTCAAGCAGCTGTATGAAGCCAAATACCACAAGAAACTTGCCTTAAAGGAAGAGCCATTCCCGGAGGGATCTGAACCCTTCGGTTTAAAGCCTTTTGATTTCTACGCAGCTCGCTTGAGCCGCCTTGTCCGTCAAGCCCTGGAGGAGGAGAAGATTTCTATCTCCCGGGCTGCTGAAATACTGAATTTATCATCACAGCAGATGATGGAACGGATAGCAGAGTGGGAGGAGTTGGCTTGAGCAAGGCTAATCAGACCCGATTCATGATAATGGATGCCTGTGTTCTGATAGACTACATTAACGGAGAGCCGGATCTATTCAAGCTGATCTCTTCCTATATCGCTCCTATCTATGTTGCCACTCCAATACTGGAAGAAGTAGACGCCATCAGTTCGATCGAAGACCTGGAAGAACTTGGCCTGATTCCCAGGACAATATCTGTTTTCTCACAGCTCAGCGACAGGGTTTCACCTGTATTTCGAATGACAAGAATCTAAGAAAACAGTGCAGGGATGCGGATGTTGCTATTCTTTGGGGTCTGGAACTGATTCTTGAACTCGCTATAGCTGGTGCAATACCACAGAGAGAAGCAATGAATATCGCCAGAGAGATACAAAAATCAAACCCGAGGCATATTATAAAACGATACTGAATGGATTTGAAGCCAAATTGAAACGACTATAGCGAACTTGGTATCGACAAAGATAAATAAACATTACCTTACGCACTTCGTTAATTAAAGAAAAGGCGATTTCTTTAACTAAGCAGCTCGCTTGCTAAGGAAGGATCGCGGAGAGAGGATAACAGGCTCGTGCAGTTTTCTAACAAAAACCTTCGGCTTGTTTTTCTGCGAAAAACTGGGCCGTGCAGGACTTGAACCTGCGACCCACGGATTATGAGACGAGCCTTGGAGTATGCAGCAGCATGCAACAACGTGCATTTACTGGAAGTATAGTGCAATAAGTGGTTGCTGTGAAGTGAATTATGCGGATGTCGCAAATCAATTCAGGGACCCTATAAAGAACTTTCTCTATGGTCTTTTTGTTTATTTCGAAGCTGTATGCATGGCGGATAAAATGTCGGAAACTGAGATATTGCAGTAGATCATCTTTTATTAGGCTGCTGATTATATTGTTCTCTTCTGCTTTTCGGATCAAAGTGGTATGCCAATCATGGCTTGCATCCAAGTCGACATTGTTTTTCTTGAGTAGATGTAGTAAGAGTTTCTCAATTCCGTTGTAAATAGCGGTCAGGGTAAA
>CAZANF010000276.1:0-3402 GCA_964486425.1 uncultured Spirochaeta sp.
CCGGGCCTGTCGCAGCGTGCAGGCGATACCTCGCTGGAGGCTGTTGCTGCAGCCCGCAAAGCTGGGGTTACCGTTTCCATCGACCTGAATTACCGCAAGAAGCTGTGGAAATACGGGGTGTCCGCTCCGCAGGTTATGAGCAAGCTCGCCCAGTATGCAGATGTTATAATTGCCAATGAGGAAGATATTCAGCTCTGTCTGGGAATCGCTGCCGAGGATGTTGATGTCACCACCGGCAAGCTGAGTGAGGATGCATACCGTGATCTGGCTGCTAAAGTGAAGGATCAGTATCCGAACGTATCGATTGTGGCAATCACAATGCGGGAGAGTATCTCCGCAGATAAAAACGGCTGGTCGGCAGCTTTGGCCGGAAAGACCGGGTTTTACGTTTCTCAACGCTATGCGATGGATGACATTATCGATCGTGTCGGTGGAGGAGACAGCTTCAGTGCAGCAATTATCTTTGGATTAACCGAGTATCCGAATGATGAGGCACAGGCCCTGCGGTTTGCCGTTGCTGCGTCTGCGCTCAAGCATTCTATCCCCGGCGATTTCAACCTGATAACACGCGATGAGGCAGAAAGTCTGGCCTCGGGCGACGGCTCGGGGCGAGTGCAAAGATAAGGTGAACCAATTATGAAACTTGTCTTCGGGAAGACCCGAAGCGAAGTACCGAGATCCTGGGGCGTATTCCGGTTAACCGCTGGGGAAAGCCCCCGGATCTGGGCGGGGCTGCGGCCGATCAGGTAGTACTGAAGGATGGGGTTTTCAGGGTCCGGGAATCCCATCCGAGTATCCCGGATATCTCATCTGCAGCCGAGCGAATGGCCGTGGTATAATCATTTTCCTTGTCCGGATCAAAACGGAATGTGGGCCAGGAAACGCTGAGAGCGGCAACGATTGATCCGGTGTAATCGCGTATCAGTCCGGCGATGCATCGGATTCCCTCTTCATGCTCTTCCCTGTCATTCGACACCCCTGTTTCCCGAATTGAATCCAGTTCCCGCTTCAGTGAGTCGATATCGGTTATTGTATTGGGGGTAAAGGGGACCAGGCGCGTGTCATTTACATACTCCTGTAGCTCTTCCTCGGAATTTTCGACCAGCAGGGCCTTGCCGATGGCGGTACAGTACAGCGGAATCTTGCGCCCCACCCGGGAATACATGCGCAGGGTATATTTCGATTCGATCTTGAGAATATAGGTTGCTTCCAACTCATCCCTGACTCCCATATGTACGGTTTCGTGGAGTTTTTCAGACAGGTTTTCAGCGACAGGATGTGCAATGACCGGCAGGTCCATGTGATCCAGTGCCCGCGAGCCGATGGTAAAGAGCTTGAGGGTAATATAGTACTGGTCGTTATCGTCGCGGCGGACATAACCCAGGTCGCGAAGGGTGTTCAGGAACCGGTATACAGTCGGCTTTGCCAGACCGCTTTTCCGGGAAAGATGTTCAAGGTTGAAACGGTGCCGGGTGGACAGCAGCTCGAGTATGGAAAATGCGCGCACCACTGAGCTGATTGGAGAGCCCAGCGTGCCGTAGTTTTCGGTCTGTTTCTTTTGGGAAGCCATGGCGTATATTTAAGTGCTATTATGTAAAATATGCAATGGCATTTCTGAAACATATGTTCGTTACCCTGTCCGGTAACAGAGCCGGATCGAAACCTGGACTAATTCGCCGCTGTCTGGCGTATCGGCGACATCTTCTCTCTTTCAATCTTTAGCGAAGCAAGCCGTCTTCCTTAAATGCATCAGACTGGTGATATGGGAAACAATGCTATCCATTTCCTCCTCGGCTTGCTGCAGTTGTTGTTCCGATGGCTAGTTTTGTGCCAAAGGATAAACTCTATCGGATAGCGGGATTGCATGTTATATTTTATGCATGAACAAGAAAGTCGGGCAGCGCATAAAGCTGATAATCCTGATTATCTCGTTGGCAGCATTGCTTATTGTAATGACGGCAGTACTCGGGTCGCTGGAATCGCGATCTGCCTTGATTCACCAGGAAAAACGGGATGGTTCGGGATATCTGTATGCCGGATCCGGCGATGAAATTCCCCTCTTCGCAAGAATTGCGGGTTTAGCGGATGTCCTTATTTCCTGGCGACCGTATAAACAGCCCTGGACCTATGAACAGGCCCTGGAACATCTTGTCGCAGAACGCGGACGGCACTTCGACCCTCAGCTTGTCGATATCTTTTCTGCGCATTTTGACGAGTTTCATACACTGCTGCAGCGGTTACAGGGCGGGTCCGGTGCATGAGTACTATGCTTGATGAAACCACGGACCGGACGGTTTTTTCACAAGCGGTACAGGATTATCGCTATCTGCGGGATCGAGGCTATCCGGTAGATCCGGCCCTTCAACTGGTGGGCGATCGCTATCGCCTGACCAGGATTACCCGGATGGTGCTGTATCGAGGTGTCTCCTCTGCGGATGCGGATTCCCGGCGAATGAGCCGGCGATTGGATTCACTTCCTCCTGCCGTAAAATTGAGTATCGACGGGTATAATGTCCTGCTGACGATTGCCAACTATCTGCTCGGGCGACCGGTGTTCATCTGCAGCGATGGCTTTTTGCGGGACGTCGGAGCAGGTTATTCCCGGGCTTCACACAAGAGCCCTGCGTTTTTGCGTGCGGAGCAGCTTATGGTTGAATGGGCTCTGCTGCAGATAAAGGAATCCGGCGGCTCGCCGCCACAGCTGCGGATCCTGCTGGATCGCCAGGTGTCTCACAGCGGTGTCACTGCCGCCCGGCTGCGTAGTCGTGCTCCTGACGCCGAGGTAATCTGTGTTGGTGATGTCGATGCGAAACTGAAGACAGAATCCGGGGTAATTGCAACCTCGGATTCTGCCGTTATTGACCAGGCGGCGAGCAAGGTCATTGATGCAGCCCGACACATATTAGAGGCCTGGTTCAGTCCGGAATTCGAACGGGTTATGCAATAGTCCGGGTCCAGGCTGCAACCTCATCCTGATCTCTCAGGTCGGCAGCTGCGGTGCGTGGGATCCCGAAGATAACCCTGGCAGGGGCCGGCATTTGTCCATTGATGCGTCCGCGGAAATGGGTTGTATGGGAGGCAGAATACTGCTTAGCCAGTTCAGAAATTCCTTTGGTTACCGCCGAACGCCAGAACCTCCAGCCTGTGTGCATTACATAGGATACGGTGAACAGAGACAGCTCCTTTTGTGCTAATGCCGATGCATGGGCAGCGAGAAACTCTTTGGCTTCAGGCACCCATTGCATTCCGTTGACTGGAGCTCCCAGAATCACATGACTGTAGGGCGAGATGTCCTGTACCTCCTGTCCGGGGATAACGGTTGCAGAGTGTCCTGACCTGGACAGGTGATCTGCAATCTCTTCAGCAATCTCCCTGGTGGTTCCGGTTTTTGAATAATAGGCT
>CAZANF010000277.1:0-3401 GCA_964486425.1 uncultured Spirochaeta sp.
GGATAAGCCGAATATCACGCCTGAAAGGCTGAAGGCCATCATGCCTGATAAAAAGGTTCCAATGCTGCATCCAAAACTGATCATTGCGCCATAGCCCAGCAGTATGCCGCCGATAACATTGCGAATCCCGACTCCCGGACGAACCCCTGCCAGGCGAAACCGGCCGGATGAAAGTGCGGCGATCAGACTCCCTCCAACCAGGGCTGTAATCAGCACTCCATTCTGACTCAGGATCTCCATCGCTTCCTGCGGGGTACATCCGGCGATGGTATCCAGGCCGCGAAAGGCTCTCTGCTGAAGAACACCCATCTGTCGACCGGCTAATCGTGCGTAACGGGAAATCTCGCTGGTTACCCCCAGAGGACGCAGCCTGAAATACAACGCAGCCCCGATTGCTCCGACGGCAACGGCCCCGGTGATGATCGACCACCGTCCTGTCAGCAGCTTTCGTATACGCGGTCCGAGTCCTTGAGGTTCTCTCCGCACCCAGGCGGAAACCGAACTCCGATGAAAGTACAGCAGCACCGCTGCCGCTATAGCGATTCCTCCAAACTGAAGTATGGCAGCCCCGCTGTACCCAAAATACTCGGGCAGCCAGATAACCGGAGATTCCTGAATGGAATTCAGATACCAGAAATCCCAGTGTGAGTATCCAAGTATAAATCCGGGAACCACCCCTGCCAGGGCAATCCAGGACCCGCTGTTACCTTCCGCTCCTCGATACAGATGACTGGAGATACAGGAACTCGACAAGGCCATTCCCGTTCCAAACAGCAATCCGCCAACCACAAGATGAATCCCGACAGGTCCGATAAAGGCATTCGGCGGCAGCCATCCGGCTGCAGGATCGGGAATCCATGCGCCGAAGATGAGCATATATCCCGCGCTCCCGACCGCGATAGTTAACAGGAGCCCGAGCAGCGGCATAAAATTCCGTGACTCAAGACCATCTCGAATCATGCACAGAATGCAAAAGCGTGTCCGCTGGAAAACAATCCCGATCCCTGCACCCAACAGCGCCGTCAGCCCGAGATCCTCCAGATGCGTGTCCTGCGAGTTCATAAGCCGCAGAATGATCCACAACCCAAACAGGGCCGCTGCAGCAGCAGCGGCCCATTGGAATGCAGTTCGTCTATCTGGTGCGTAGGTAGCCGGTATCTGCACACCCATAGTTTACTGTCCGCCCCACACGGTTCCAGCGAGATTGGTGATAGGTACACCGACACTGTTGCCATACTCGGTCCATGAACCGTCATAGTTCTTTACTTCATAGCCAAGGATCTTGGTAAGCGCGAACCAGGTGTGGCTTGATCGCTCCCCAATACGGCAATACACAATAATCGGCTTGTCACCATGAACACCGACCTCTTCATACAGGGCGGCCAATTCTTCATGGCTCCTAAAGGTACCGTCGTCATTAACCGCCTGTCCCCAGGATACGTTAACTGCCACCGGTACATGACCGGCACGGATCGCTAGCCCCGGCACTCCTTCCGGTGCAATAATTCGCCCCTCATATTCATTTGCAGATCGAATATCAATCAACTGGGCATCGGTCTCTCCCTCTGCCACAGCGACCACATCATCCAGATATGCACGCAGGTCGGTATTCTGTGAGCTCACCTGATAGTTCGTTCGACGATTCCTCGGGGCCGCACTGCTCACGGGACGTCTTTCGGCCTCCCATTTGTTGCGTCCGCCATCCAGCAGCCGGAAATCCTCATGCCCGTAGATATCGAAAATCCAGGCGCCCCATGCTGCAAACCAGTTATTGGTATCACCATACAGGACAACTGTGTCGCCATTGGCGATTCCCGCCTCCGACAGCAGGGTTTCAAACTCCTCACGGCTGACGATATCTCTGCGAACCGTATCCACAAGATCGGTATGCCAGCGGAAATTTACCGCGCCCTGTATATGCCCCTGTTCAAAGACACCAGGATTCACGCTAACCTCAACCACCTTAACGGACGGATCCTGCAGATTAGCGGCAAGCCAATCCGTGCTCACCAGAAAATCCGAAGCGAATGCACTCACCCCAACAGTGGTCAAAAACACCATCCAAATAGCTCGTATATAACCCTTCATCATAAACCTCCTATAGTCTATCGACTTAATCAAGTTGAAGCCTGAGTTATACATAATATACTATAGTTAAATTGTCAAGAATAAAATGAGGTAATCATCTTTGAGTCGTAGCAAAACGGTACCTTGTCTGCAGTGTAATTGACTATGCGGTAACCAGCTGCGAGCATTTTTAGAAGTAATTTTCCCTTTCCGGATAATGAATCCCGCAGATTGTTGTTCTATAATGGTTTAGCGAGTTTCAGGGTGTCGTTTTGTTACCACTTTATAAAGCCTTACTATTTGGCTAATTTTCGGTATCCTCGTCCGGTTTTCCACCCCGTTCCGACAGCTGCACCCAGGGTGTAGTATCGGTTCTCCACACCGGCGTAGCACAGGGGATTCACCTGCTGAACGCTGATTTTCCGGTTTTCATTGGTCAACTCCGCATTGATGTAGACCTGAACAACCTCGCCGAAGTAAACCGTGTCCATGGCGAACTCCATCATCTGCCCGGTACATCTGCACTCACAGGTAATCGGAAATTCCTCGATCATTGGAGCCGTGTCCAGTTCACCGTAGAAGGTGGAGAAAAGATTCGATTTATCGACTCGTCTCCCGCTGACAATTCCGCAATAATCCACTGCCTCCACATGCCCGGCAGCAGGAATGTTTATGCTGAATGTACCATTTTCCTTTATACCCTCTGCGGTGTAATGCCGCTTATTCAAGCTTATACTGATAATAGCGGGATCCAGATTCACCCCGCTAACAAATCCTACAGCGGCAAAATTCGCCCGTCGGTCTACATCGGCGCCCACCAGGACAATCGGCGCCGCAGGGAAAGGAATGTATGCCCCTGTTTTCACTTTGTTCATTGCGCTACCCCCAATATCGTTTTTCATCTCGAGATGCGGGCATACTTATATGTACTAAAATGATTGTCAAAGGAAATTTTTAACTGATGAGTGTTTCAAACAGAGGGAGGGAATAGGTTGCCGTAAAAATACCGCAGCGGATATCTTGTCCACTGCGGAAGCTGCCGGTTCGCGATTACATATCGGCTACGAAGAATGAACCGAAAATCCAGCCGCTCAGTTCCTCGGTTTCTACATAATACCAGGGAGCCTGCTCGCCCAGAATCTCGTAGATTTCCACCGTTTTCTGGGTGACGGATACCTCCGATCCTTCCTCAATTACCCCTACCACATTATCCAATCGTTCGTCCGGAACTTTTACTATTCCCACATTGTCCCCCCCGTGTCGGACCTCTGCGCTATATGATTCGGTTCCCGTTAGCCGGTACCAGTTCCGCTGCCGGATTTCATTCCGTTGGG
>CAZANF010000278.1:0-3396 GCA_964486425.1 uncultured Spirochaeta sp.
GAGTACCTTGGGTATGAGGACCATCCCTACGACGCCCTGCTGGACCGCTTCGAGCAGGGTATGACTGTGAAAACCCTGGACCGGGTATTCGGAGAACTGCGCATCAAGCTGGTGGATCTGGTAGACCGGATCAAGGCGGTTCCTCAGGTGCGCACCGATTTTCTTACTCGCAGCTATCCCGGTGATGCACAGGAAGCCTTCAGTCGACGCATTGCCGGGGATCTCGGCTATGATTTCTCGCGCGGTTATCTCACCGTATCTGCCCATCCCTTTACCATGGATCTTTCCAGCGATGATGTTCGTATTACCACCCGCTATGAGGAAAACTATCTGCCGAGCGCGCTGTTCGGCACTATCCATGAAGCAGGGCACGCGATGTATGAGCAGGGCTTCCTGGACGAGATCAAGAATACAGGTCTCGCCTCGGGAACCTCGCTTGGAATTCACGAATCCCAGTCCCGCTTTTGGGAGAATGTTGTCGGGCGCAGCCGCCAGTTCTGGCACCGTTATTACTCCGATCTGGTGCAGGTATTTCCCGAGCAGCTGAGGGATGTGGATCTTGAGGAGTTTTACCGCGGTATAAACAATGTGCAGCCCTCTATGATCCGCGTCGAGGCGGATGAGGTTACATATGGTCTGCATGTAATTCTCCGGTACGAGATCGAAAAACAGCTTATTACCGGTGAACTGGAAGTGGATGATCTGCCAGGCGTGTGGAACAGGCATATGGAGGATTTCCTTGGCATAGTTCCGGCCAATGACAGCGAGGGTGTCCTGCAGGATGTTCATTGGGCGCACGGAGCGATCGGGTATTTCCCGACGTACGCCCTGGGGAACCTCTACGGTGCTCAGTTCACCGGGCAGATGGAGGCTGATTTGGGGCCTCTTGCTCCGCTTGTTCAGGAAGGGAATTTTTCTGCCATTCTCGACTGGTTGAGGCGTAATATTCACGTGCATGGATCTGCCAAGACCCCGGCGGAACTGCTGCAGGATATCACCGGACAGGAACTGCAGGCACAGCCCTTCATAGATTATCTTGAAGCGAAATACCGCGAGATTTATCAGTTGTGATAACTGATGCAGCCCCTGCCTTCACTTCATCCGGTCTCGCGGTTGTCTGGTTTCTGATCAGTGCCGCGGCATTCGGGACGGCGGCAGGCTGGGGGCTGCGGCTGTGGCTGCCGGTGCATCGTCGCGACCGCGAGCTCCTGCCGGTGCCGGTTACCCCGGGATTCAGCCGCCGGATACAGTCCTGGCGGCGCAGCCTTATGTTGCTGGGGATTGCATTCGCAGGATTGGGTGCTGCAGCCGGTGCGGCAACAATGCCGTCGGTACTGCTGGATCCAGTCGCCCCGGTGGCCCTTGCGGTGTCTGCGGTCTGCGGACTGGTGGTGATTCGCTTCCCGCTGCCCGCAGGGCTGCCGGTACTCCTGCTGGCGGCCGTCGGCTCACTGTATGTATCTGTGCAGGCCGGGCCCCTGTCTCCACTATCCGCAGTTCCTGACCGGGTCAAAGTTCTCCCGTTATATATTGATGATGAAGAGATGAAGGTTGATGTCTCTTTTTCGACCTCGGCACAGGCTGGTTCTCCTGCTTCGGGAGCTGTATACACCCTTCCGGGAAATGCGCTGCAGCTGGAGTGGGTGGTGTATGAAGTATCCCCGTGGCTTTTTATGCTCAGGTCACGGATGGCTGTCCCGGTTTCTCTGTATGGCGGACAGATCCCCCACGATGATCCCGGCAGTTTTACTCCATTGGACTCAGCCGCTCTGTATGTGCCGGAGGAGATTCCCTCGTACCTGCCGGTATCACAGGAGAGTCATGTTGATACAGCATGGTACCCGCGATTATTACAGGCACGTGAGCTTGAATTTTCCGATTAAAGCGCCGATAATGGGAAAGCTATGTTAATTACCTTTTACCGGACGGCGGCGGATGGCGGGCTGCGCTATTATTCTGTAAATGATCGCCAGGGCCATTTATTCTCCAGATACTCTTTTACCGCTACCTGGGGGCGCCAGCTGTCTACGGGGCAGGAGAAGCTGTACAGCTTCGATACTGCCGAGGAGATGGAGCGCAAGCTGAAGCAGATTGTGAAACAACGGTTGCGCAGCGGATACAAGGTGTTATACAGCTATTTTGGTAAATCAAACATTGAACTTGATGCGGTACAGAAGTCGCAGCCGCGAACTTCGCCGGGGTTGTCTTCACTTCGACGTCAAGCATAGAGGCTGCCGCTGCGGGTAGTTTCCGGAACATATTGACAGTACAGGATACCCCGCGTAGCATTGCGATATGAACCTTCCTAATATGCTAACGGCGTCACGAATCGTCGCCTCCCCGGTCCTCTTTGGTCTTTTCTTTCTTCCCTCTCTGTTTGGAGTTCCATATACCGTTGTTGTTCCCCTTCTCTGGGTGTTGTTTCTGGTAATGGAAGTTACAGACGTGCTGGATGGCTGGGTTGCTCGCCGCACCGGGACTGTAACGGATTTGGGCAAGGTGCTGGATCCGTATTCAGATGTAATCAGCAGGATCACCTACTTCGTGGCATTTACCGCTCTCGGCATTATGTACCCGATCTTTCTTCTCCTGATTGTCTATCGCGAGGTAAGCATACTTTTTGTCCGCATGCTTATGTATCGCGACGGAGTTGCGCTGGCCGCGCGCAAAGGCGGCAAGCTCAAGGCAGTCTTCTATAATATTAGCGGGGTAATCGGTCTGGTGATATTCAGTGTTGAAGGGCTCGACCTGTTTGCGGCTTCGCCGCAGGTGTACAACGGCTTGCGAATTTCGGCAGTTATCATCTTTGCGCTGGCTACGCTTTTATCCTGGACATCATTTCTGGATTATCTGCAGGTGTTTCGCAAGAGCCGACGGGAGCGAACAAATGACGGTTCGCAGAAAAAGGTATAGACGTGCTGCCTTTATCACATCTATCCGCCGGACAGCTGGCCTCCGTCCGCTTCGTGTTGACTGATATCGATGATACCCTGACCGACGGCGGAAAGCTGACTGCCGACGCCTACACTGCCATGTGGAATCTGTTTCATGCCGGTGTCAAGGTAATCGCAGTAACCGGCCGCCCGGCCGGCTGGTGTGATGCTATCGCTCGTCAGTGGCCGGTGGCTGCGGTGGTAGGCGAGAACGGAGCTTTTGTCTTCTCGGAAACCAACGGTCGCCTGGACATGCTGCATAACCCGCGGGCCGCGGATGCTGATTCAGCACAGGAGCGTCTCTCGGTATTGTGGAAAACGGTGCAGCAGGAGGTCCCACGAGCACGAATCGCGAAGGACCAGTTTTCGCGAATTTATGATATCGCGATTGATTTTGCAGAAGAGCATCCGCATCTTACCAGGGAGGAAGTACAGAAGATTCATGCTGTATGCGAGCGTGAGG
>CAZANF010000279.1:0-3393 GCA_964486425.1 uncultured Spirochaeta sp.
AAATTGCGATGCAATGGTTGCCAGGGGATCACTTTGTGTCTCGAGCCCGTTTTCATCCTGAGACCAGCTTATGGAAAAATGAGACAGCTGATCCGAGTTATCCCGGTGAAAGGCGAATATCCTGGGCAGCATCTCCGCCAGACCGCGGCGGGTCCGGGTACTGTAGGGCGGGGTATAGGTAAAGGCGAAAAAGGGCTTCATATCCGGGGACATGAATACGTTCAGCGGCCACCCCCCGCTTCCGGTGGTAGCAAGGAGAAAGTCCATCAGATACTGATCGATGTCCGGGCGCTGCTCCCGATCAACCTTTATGCTGATGCAGCTGCCGTTGAGCAATCCGGCGATGTAGGGGTCGGAAAAGCTTTCGTCGGCCATAACGTGGCACCAGTGACAGCTGGAATAGCCGACGGAAACAAAGATCATTTTCCCCGATATGGCTGCGGCATTGAGCACCTCCGGTGTCCATTCCTGCCACCAGACCGGATGGCCCGCATGCTGCCGGAGATAGCGTGAGGATGACTGTGCCAGCATATTCCGCTTCAGATCCATACTTACAGCTTAGTTAATGCTTGTGGAGACTTGCAAGTTTTGACGTACCGAAAGTAATCCTGTAGGCTCTGTTTTTAACAGGTTTTGTCATAGGGGGCTCACATGAAGTTTGGATTGCAGGAATACACCCTGGATCGTTTCGCCGAGCGGGTGTTCGAGAAATATGCTGACCGCCCGGCACTGGCATCGTATGGAAATGAACCCTTCAGCTATGCCGGGTTTCAGCAGCGGGTTACCGCTGTGCAGGACCAACTGCTGTCTGCGGGGATCGGGCACGGGGACAGGGTCGCGGTTGTCGGAACATCTACCCCCGCGTGGGCGGTTGCGTATCTGGGAATCGTCACGATTGGTGCGGTCGCGGTTCCGATTATGGAGGAGTTTCCTCCCCAGGATATTCAGGCGATTCTGGAACGGACCGCAGTGCAGGGAATTTTTACCACCGAACACCTGTGGGGTGCATTCGGCTCGGATCTGGAAATACAGCCGAGGCTGGTGTATGAGATGCAGCAGGGACGGGTACTGCTGGAAAATCCGGGGTCCCCGCGGGAGCGCGAGGCCGTGCACGAGGATGATGTCGCCGAGATTCTGTTTACCTCCGGGACGACGGGGCACAGCAAGGGTGTTGTGCTGAGCCACAAAAATCTGGTATCGAATCTCTTTGAAGGCCCCGATATGGTGGGCTGCATTCATGACCGCTCGCGCACCCTGTCCCTGCTGCCGCTGGCACACGCCTACGGATCGACCTCCGGTTTTCTGTCGATTATTTATGGCGGCTCCGCGCTGTATTTCCTGGGCAAGAAACCGACCCCGAAGCTGCTCATGAAGGCCTTGGGGGATATCCGCCCGACGATAATCGGCGGGGTTCCGCTTATCTTCGAGAAAATCTATGCCCGAAGGATTGCTCCGCTGATTCAGCGCAAGCCGCTGCTGCGCTGGCTGGCCTCGGGATCGCTGCGGAAGCGGCTGCTGTACCGGCTTATCGGCTCCAGGGTGCGCAAGAGCTTCGGAGGGATGGTGGAGTGCGCCATTATCGGCGGGGCCCCGCTTTCCTCCGAGGTGGAGCTGTTTCTGCGCGAGGCCAGGATCCCGACGGTACTGGGCTACGGGATGACCGAGGCCTCGCCGCTGATCACCTTCAGCTCCCGGGAAGGGGTGAAGATCGGCTCGGTCGGCCGCCCGATAACCGATGTGGAGCTGCAGATTCGCAACCCCGATCCTGAATCCGGGGTCGGTGAGGTGCTTGTGCGCGGGCCGAATATCATGCAGGGATATTTCGAGGATCCCGAGGAGACAGCCAAGGTGCTTACCGACGACGGCTGGCTGATTACCGGGGATCTGGGCGTGGTGGATGACGATGGATACCTGTATCTTCGCGGCCGCAGCAAGAATGTGATTATCGGGCCGTCCGGCGAGAACATTTACCCGGAGGTAATCGAGAGCATTCTGAACAGCTATGTCGAGGTAGACGAGTCGCTGGTTCGGATGAAGGGCGGGAAGATAGAGGCCCTGGTGTATCCGGATCCGGAGATACTGGAGAAAATCGCCCGCGAGGGGGCTGCTGCACGCGAGGAGGCTGAGTCCCGTCTGGAGGAGATAAAGGCGGAAACCAACCGGCGCTTGCCGGGATACTCGCACATCCGCAAAATGGTGCTGCATGAACAGGAGTTTGTGAAGACCGTTACCAATAAAATCAAACGCACAGAATACTATGGGGATTAATCTCTTTGTGGTGCTGGTGATTGCCGGGGGATGGGCCGCCGCGAGGCTGGCGGCCCGGCTTCGGCTGCCGGGGATTCTGGGCATGCTGCTGTTCGGGATCGGGTTCGGCATTATCTCCGGGAGCCGCATTCCGCTGCTGGCCTGGGATATCGAGCCCTTTCTCAAAACCGTTGCCCTGCTGATTATTCTTCTTCGCGCCGGGCTGGGGATCCGGCGGCAGACCCTGCATCGCGTCGGCCGCACCGCCGTTCTGCTGGCGGTGGTGCCGTGTACCCTGGAAGCGCTGGCGCTTGCCCCGCTTTTGCATCTGGTTTTCGGGCTGGAATGGATGACTGCCGGAATGGCGGCCTGGATGCTGTCCGCCGTAAGTCCGGCGGTGGTGGTGCCCTCCATGCTGGAGCTGAAGGAGCGCGGATTCGGGGAGCGGAACGAGATACCCACAATGGTTCTGGCCGGTGCCTCGGTGGATGATGTGATTGCGATCACCTTTTTCTCGGTGTTTCTGGGACTGGCGGGAATGAACGCCGGGATGGTGGATGCGCCCGGTGTCGGTCCCGGCAGCCTCGGGCTGACGGCGGGGGATGCACTGGCGCGGCTGGCCCTGGTGCCGTTCTCGGTCGCCGGAGGGATTCTGGTCGGCGGGGCGGTCGGTCTGGCGCTGGCGTGGTGGTTTCGGCGGCATGCTGCGGGGGTTCGCGCAACCGAGAAGGCGCTGCTGGTGCTTATGCTGGCCCTGGTGCTGGTTGAGATCGGCGAGGTGATTGCGGTGGCGGCCCTGCTGGGGGTCATGACGGTTGGTTTCGTGCTGCTGGAGCGGGCCGAGACGGTGGCGCACGAGCTGGCCGGCAAGCTGGCGAAGCTGTGGATTCCCGCGGAGATCATCCTGTTTGTGTATATCGGAATTCAGGTTGATCCGCGGGTTGCCCTGGAGACCGGGCTGCTCGGGCTGGCCTGCATTGCCGCGGGTCTGCTTGCGCGCAGTATCGGCGTGCTGCTGGTGACCGCTGCCGACCGCCGCCTGAACTGGGGCGAGCGCTTCTTCTGCGCCGCCGCCTATCTTCCCAAAGCCACCGTGCAGGCCGCACTGGGGACAGTCCCCCTGGCGGCTGGTATACCGGGCGGGGG
>CAZANF010000280.1:0-3375 GCA_964486425.1 uncultured Spirochaeta sp.
AGACGAAATAGACAAGATTCGTGCGATGGGATAATTTGGAGCGTGAAGAGAGATGGTATGGTAAACCGCAGGCGCACGGGGATAATGAATGAAGATTTCGCGATATAGATTCTTGCATGGGAGCATTGCTGTTATCACCCTTTTGGTTCTAGCCGGCTGCAGCGGAGATCCGGAGCTGAAGCCTGCCGAGACCTCTCCGGATAGCAGGCAGTATACATGGGTAGTTATTACGGATTCCTACGCTCCTGTACGGAGTGAGGCATCGCCGGATGCGAGCCCGGCTACCCTGCTGCGCGAAAACGAGGTGGTTGAGGTTATAAACAGCAAGATTGAAACAGAGCAGTATCTTGGCACACGGGGTCGATGGTTTCATGTTCGAGTCCCGGATGCGAAGGATGGATGGCTGTTTGAGGGTTATTTCAAGGGTTTCTATACATTGAGTCAGGCCGAACACTATGCAGACGGAAGGGCTGAATAACAATGGAGCTACAGGAGCTGCTGTTGTATATTCTGCCGCCGCTGGGTGGAGCAGTAATCGGTTATATAACCAACGCCTTGGCAATTCGAATGCTGTTTCGGCCCCTGCGGGCCTATCATATCGGGAGACTCCGCATACCGTTTACCCCAGGCATAATACCGAGACAGCGAGAACGCCTGGCGGAGAGTATTGCAAATATGGTCGGCGCAACATTGCTTACCCCTGATACCCTTACAAAACACCTGCGGCAACCGCGTATGGAGCAGGCCGTCAGGATGCATATATCCGGGTATACGGATCAAATGCTTTACACGCAGTTTACTGTAAAACCCCCGGCAGATACAGAGGACTGGATCACTGTCCTGGCCTCGGATATTATTATCTCGCCGGCTTTCCAGCATATTGTAAAAAACAGCATAACGAAGGGAGTTCATACCCTTTCCGGTATCCGGATAGGATCCCTGATAACCGGCGATACCTCTGCTGCAGCTTCATCCCCACGAGCATCGAGGCGGATGATTACCGGATTACGTCACATTGCGCGCAGGGGAATCCGGCATTCCAGAGGGATTGATAAATCGATCATTGGGTTTTTACCGTCCGATACCCTTGAACAGATTAGATCCTTTGCCGACAGCCACTACGATGAGCTCTGGGAACGAGTGATTCGCTGGCTCAAAACCCCGCATATGCAGCACGAGCTTTCAAAGAGAGGCAGGGTATTGCTGAAGGGTATCCTGCAGCGGCTCAAGTTTATGCAGCGATTCCTGGTAACCGCCGGACAGTATGATAAAAATCTGGATGAACAGATGCCGCGTATTGTAAAGGATCTGGTGCAGCAGCTTGAACAGGCGGTTCAGAACCCGGAGACCCGTCGGCTTATTCTTTCAGAGGTAATGGTTTTAACCGAAGAGCTGCTGGATTGTACTCCGCAGGGTCTGGAACGTCGCCTGAATCTGGATTTTGAGCAATTGGCCGATTCCTGGATTGTCCGTATAGCCGCCAGACTTCAGGATACCACCGAGAACGACAACAAGGCAATACGGTCGCTTCGTATCGGGGATGTGATGAGATCATTCGGGGTTGATGTACCGGAGAAGATTGCCGCTGCAGCGGAAAAAAGGGTGTTGTCCTTGTTCGGGATTAATCCGGAAATTGCACCGGTCGAACAGCAGTCGGCTGTACGCAAGACCATATTTGAATGGCGTCACCGGATATATACCGGGGCTGCCGGGTACAGTCTTTCACGCTTTATCATCATTGATGAAGAACAAAAGCAGCGACTGGACGGGTATCTGACCGAAAGATTCTTTCAGGTTGTGGAGAACAAGCTTCCGCAGGTAGTGGAGACGGTGGATTTCGCTTCTCTGGTACGCAACAAGGTGAACAGTCTGGATATGCTGCAGGTAGAGGAGCTGCTGCTGCTGGTAATGCAGCGGCACCTTAAGTATATTAATATATTCGGTGCCTTGCTTGGGGCCTTGATCGGTGCCGGTCAGGTCGCCCTTACTCAAGTACTTTAGCATTCAGCTGAGGAATAGTTAGTGCAGATGTGTCCAGAAACCAGCTGCTTACCGCTCGCAATCGATTCGAGATGCTGTTGCGGATACGGGACTGAAGACCAAACGAGATAATCGGACGGGCGTAGATATATCCATACAAAACCAATCCGTCTTCAAGCGGCTGGGTGAGGAGGGTTATTCTGAGTTCCCCAGCCCGTATGGCCGGAATTATACCGTACCGAAGTGTTGAATGGTTGTGCATGTCGATCCTTATGCTGTTTTCATCGTAATAATAGCTGACCTCATATACATTTTCTCCGAAGGTAGCGTCGTTTTGCAGCAGATAATAGGATCTGTTTTCAGGGATCGTCTCGTGGCGAGGAGGAGAGACAGGCTTGGATGATTCAGTATTGCTGATAAAGTAGGACTCGTGGATAAGTGTACGCATACGCTCTCGGCTGGCAGAATAATATTCGATGCCTTCCATGGTATCTACTGCAAAAAGAAGATTATATAACCGCAGATGAAAATCCGCCGAGGTGTAATCAACCTCTGCGGTATCTTTATATGGAATATAATACAGGTTTTCGGCAATAACCCCCTCAGGAGAGGGGGGGGTAACTGAACGCAGCAGTTCAACATCCGGAGTAAGCTTCGGGCCGCTTTCGGCCTGATTGTAGGCGAAGAGTGAATGCGAATCTGCCAGTTCTGCATGTGCCTCCCGGGGGAGGTAATCAAAGAAATCGGGGATCTGTGAATATACTTCTGGCAGAAAAGAGAAGAAAAAGATATAGATCAAAAGGGGTTTGACTGAGGGCTTCGTTGTCATTTTAGGTATGCACATGGTACAGTAAACATCGCATAGAGAAAAAAGGTTTGCAAGGTAGACTATGAAAAAACGGATTGTGTTCACCGGGGGCGGTACCGGAGGTCATGTATTTCCCGGTTTGGCGGTGGCTGAGGAGCTGCTGCAGAGGGGTGAGTACGACCTGCTGTGGATGGGTTCACCTCATGGAATTGAGTATTCTATTGTGAAAAGATGGGGGGTACCGTTTATCGGCATACCAGCCGGAAAATTACGCCGATATTTTTCGCTGCATAATATAATTGATATATTCAGGGTTCTGGCCGGTTTCTGTGCAAGCTGTATGCACTTTATTCGTGTCAGACCGGATCTGGTGTTTTCAAAGGGCGGGTATGTTTCCGTCCCTCCTGTTTTCGCCGCCTGGCTGCTGAAGATACCGGTTATTACTCATGATTCCGATCTTGACCCGGGCCTGGCAACGCGTTTGAATGCGCGTGCGGCCGATATTATTTGTGTCCCGTATGAGCAGAGTCTGAGGTATTTTCCGCTTGTATCTGCAGAGCGTTTGCGGGTTACCGGTAATCCAGTGC
>CAZANF010000281.1:0-3365 GCA_964486425.1 uncultured Spirochaeta sp.
GGCGGGTAAGGCGGGCATACGATATGCTGACCGGGCGAAATGCCGATCTGCCGGTTTTTGAATCCGCTACCGAAGCGATGCAGCACTACTATGATAACCCGGACAATGACAGCCAGAATGGTGACGAGTTCGTTACCCCTCGCTATGTCGGCAGCGACTGGCAGGATACCCGCATGAGCGACGGCGACACCGCAATATTTTTCAATTTCCGAGGCGACCGTCCGAGGGAAATTATCCGTTCATTTGTAATGAAGGACTTTTACGGTCATGTGAAACCGTCTCCGGATTCAGGTGAAAAGGGATTCGATCGCGGCAAGAAGCTGGACATTGCCTGGATTACCATGACCGCATACGAAGCGGAGCTATCCAAGATGGTAAAGGTTGCCTATCCGAAACCCCCGAAAATGGTGAATATTACCGGCGAATACCTGAGCAAAAAGGGACTCACACAATATCGCTGTGCCGAGACCGAGAAATTCCCGCATGTAACCTTCTTTTTTAATGACTATCGGGATGAACCGTTCGACGGCGAGACGCATCAAATGGCTCAGTCTCCCCAGGTAGCCACCTATGACCTGAAACCGGAAATGAGTGCCGGCGAGGTGCGGGATCTTGTTCTCGGCCGGATAAAGGCCGATGACTGCGAGGATTTTATCCTGGTAAACTTTGCCAACGGGGACATGGTAGGACATACAGGCAAACTGGATGCCGCCATCCAGGCCTGCGAAGCGGTCGACTCCTGTGTACAGCAGATTGTTGATGCGACCCTGGAGCGCGGAGGCAAACTGATTGTTACCGCCGACCATGGAAACGCCGAGCAGATGTACGCACCCGAGATCGACAGCGCCCATACCTCACATACCACCTACGATGTGGACTGCATTATTGTTGATCCCGATCTGGAGAATAAAGCAAGCGGCAGCACCGAAAAGCCGTCAGATGCTCTTCGGACAGACGGCAGACTCGCAGATGTTATGCCGACCGTCCTCACGCTGATGGGACTAGAAATTCCGGAAGAGATGAGCGGTACATCGCTGATCAAGTAGCGGATACGACTGAAGCCTATCTGCCGGGCCCGGATGCAACTATCCGGGCCCGGCTTTTTTTGCTGTTTCGCGTAAAAGCCGGTATCATATACGTATGTGCACGCTTACCTGGCAAATACGAAATGACCGTTACGACCTGTTTTTTAACCGTGATGAGCTGGTGACGCGAGCCGAGGCACTTCCACCGGCGGTTCACAATCACAGGATCCGCCGTATCTATCCCACCGACCCGGAAGGGGGCGGAACATGGATAGCAGTGAATGAAGCTGGTCTGAGCGCTTGCATCTTCAACTGGTATTCCATGGAGACGATACACCACCTTCAGCCGCAAACCCCTGATGCCGAAACCTTTGTAAGCCGGGGTACAATTGTCAGTGCAGTATCACGCCGGACCTCGATTGCGAGAGCCGAGCACTTTGTCCGGGGTTTACCGTTGCTGCATTACCGCCCATTCATGCTGCTGCTGACCGAACCGGGCAGCCGGCCCCGCCTGCTCAGATGGAGCGGAGAACAACTTAGCGCGCTGCAATCGATAAGCCCGCCGATTACTACCTCGGGGATAGACCCGGAGCGTATCCTGAAACGTAGAACGCAAGCGTATCAGGATCTGGGTCTGAGCAAAGACGGCAATGCGGCTGCAAGCGAAGATCAATATAATCAGCAATTGCTGAAACTGATGACCTACCACCGCAGCCGCTTTCCCGACAGCCCCGGCGATTCTGTAGCCATGAAGCGGAAGGAGGCTGAAACCGTCAGCCTGACCCATGTGGCAGTCGGGAACGAGGAAATCTGTATGCACTATTACCCCGGCAACCCTGGTGAGGAAGCGGCTGCGTCCCACCCTCCCCATACCGTCTGCATTCCCGCAGATCCTGGACAGTAACTTTACTTGTACCCGCATAATTGAGTATTTTTTTACCAATGCATAATCCAGATAACAAAACCACCCTGGCCACGTTTTACAGCACTGTCACCGAGACGATTCCAGCTCGAAGGACGATATCAGCTGATATCCTGAAAGGAATATCACCGGATGCTGAGCAAATCCGGATACTGCAGCAATGCCATCAGTTTTTACAATGCCTGCCGGAAAGCGATGACTCCAACCCGATGGGAAAAAAGCTGTATGTGGATGACGATATCGTTATCCCGGTCGATCTTTCCTATGAGATTGGCGAGCTTGAAAGGGATATCATCTACCTCACACAGGGAGAGTCCGCCCTGATCAGCTTCCTTGAATCCCGACAGCCGAGTCTCAAGAAGGAAATTGCCGCCGGCAGGAAATACTTGCACAACCGGCATTGTGATCTTTTCATATCCGACCGGGATGGTACGGTAAACAACTACTGCGGGCGGTATCAGTCATCGGTTCAGTCGATCTACAATGCGGTGTTTTTATCCCGGTTTGCGGAGAAATGCAGCTCCAATGCCATGATTCTTACCTCAGCTCCCCTGAAGTCACCCGGGATTCTCGATATATCGGTAGGTCCACCGGGCAGGTTTATTTTCGGCGCATCAAAAGGGCGGGAATTCCTGGACCTTGCGGGAAAGCGGCATTCATTTCCCATTGATCCCGAGAAGCAGCAGGTACTCGACAGATTCTATACCATGCTGGATGAAGCCCTGCAGAAGCCGCAATGGCGGAAGCACCGCCTGATCGGTTCCGGACTGCAGCGAAAGTTCGGGCAGATTACCGTGGCCCGGCAGGACGTAACCGCCTCAATCCCGGCCGTACAATCCGCACGGTTCCTGGAAACCGTGCAGGAACTGGTAAAGCAGGCCGATCCTGAGGAATGCTTCCTGCGGATTGAAGACACCGGGTACGATATCGAGATAATCCTGTCGATAGACTCAAGCAAGTCTGCCCGGGATTTCGACAAGGGGGATGGTCTGCGATTTATAGCCGAGGAACTTGAGTTTGATTTGCAGCAGGGAACCCGAATCGTGTGCGGGGATACCCCTTCCGACATTCCGTTAATTGATGCACTGACGCCCTCGGATGAACTCTACCCGATCTTCGTCTCGACCGACACGAAACTGATACAGCAGGTACAATCACGACACCCGGAAACCCTTATCTTATCTACCCCGGACAGCCTTGTACTGCTGCTGAATGAAATAGCCAAGGAGGAATAGGTATGCAACAGGAAGATACCGGTGTTTGGAGCCTGGTGTATACGGGCTTTGATCCCGAGCAGGAGAAGCTCAGAGAGGCCCTCACTACGGTCGGCACCGGCTACCTTTGCACGCGCGGAGCTCTTGCCACCCAGCGTCAGGGGGACAATCACTAACCAGCGACCTATATTGCCCGGCTTTATA
>CAZANF010000282.1:0-3359 GCA_964486425.1 uncultured Spirochaeta sp.
CCAGTGCTGTCTTGTTTTCCAGCAGTTCCGCTGGTGTATTTGCCATACCATTATCCTCCATATGTATCTGATTATGTGAGCAGTGCCGCGATATCCTCAACCGTTCCGGCAGGGAGTACCTCGATACCCTCTCGCGGCTCCTGCTTCAGCAAACCCTGTACCAGTCCGGCAAGAACCGTTCCGGGACCGACTTCCAGAAATCGTGTAATACCGAAGTCAAGCATGTGCTGCTCCTCCTCTACCCAGCGAACCGGACTGGTTATATGCTCCAGACACAATCGCTTGGCTTCGTCGCCGGTTTCAATCTGTGCGGCGGTTACATTAGAGAACAACGGCAGCTTCGGATTCTGAAAATGAATATCGGCTATATACTCGGCGATGCGTTCACGGGCCGGCTGCAGCAGCGGGGAGTGGAAAGGCCCGGAGACCTTTAGAACGATAATTCGCCGGGCCCCGGCAGCCTTTAACAGATCTTTGGCCGTTTCCAGGCCGGCAGCCGTACCGGAGACAACCGTCTGCATCGGGCTGTTCAGGTTTGCAGCAAATACATCGGTGCGGCCGGCCAGGGCTTCAACAACCTTATCCGGCGGAAGTCCGATTACGGCCGCCATTCCCGGGGCTCCCCCGGCATCGATAAGCCCGGCTGATTCCTCCGCCATGATCTCGCCGCGGGATTTCACCAGCGGGAATACATCCTCCGGCTGAATAACGCCGGCGGTAACCAGCGCAGCGTACTCGCCCAGGCTGAAACCGGCAACGGCATCAGGCTGGATCCCGTTCTCACGAAGAAGTGCCGCGGCACTCAGATTTACAAGGGTAATCGCCACCTGGGTAATGTCGGTACGCTTGAGATCTTCCTCGCTCCCGTTGAACAGCGTCTCCTTCACCGGGAAGTCCACAGCCTCTTGAGCTGCAGCAAAAAGCTCTCGCACTGCAGGGCTTTTTTCATATAAATCCTGTCCCATTCCGGGGTATTGGGCTCCCTGTCCGGGAAAAATAAAGCCTGTTTTCACGCGTACCCTCCTTGCAAGCTTGACTAATCGGTCGCTGGCCGATAAAACGATAGCTGGTTTAGCAGAATTAATCAACCGATGCAATTGCATAATCACCAAGTATTGCAGCAGAATAGATGCGGAGGGCTATGTGCACATTTTTCCAACCGAGCTTCAGGATGCCGTAATTACCGGAATCGGGTCCTACGTTCCTGACCGCCGCATGTCGAATGACGAGCTGGCCCAGTTTCTGGACACCTCCGACGAATGGATTTTTTCCAAAACCGGGATTCATAACCGACATATCGCCGCCGACAACGAAGCAACCAGTGATTTAGGGGCTGCAGCTGCGCAGATAGCCCTGCAGGACGCCGGAATCAGTCCGCTGGATGTGGATCTGATTATCGTTGCCACATCCTCGCCGGACTACAACGGACTGCCGTCGACAGCATGTGTGGTGCAGGATCTCATCGGCGCCGACAATGCTGCAGCGATGGATGTTGCCGCCGTATGCTCGGGCTTCGTATACGCTACAGAGACCGCCCGCGCCTATCTGCGCTCGGGATCGGCTCATAATGTGCTGGTGATAGGCGCCGAGGTCTACAGCCGGGTAGTTGACTGGACCGACAGAAGCACCTGCGTACTGTTCGGCGACGGTGCAGGGGCGGTGGTGATGCAGTCGGTACCCGCTGCCGCAAACAAATCTGCGGTAAACAGCCTGCCGCACGGGCGCGTTATCGACTCCGTACTGAAATCCCGCGGACGCGATTCAGCGGCACTCATTCGCCCGGCCGGGGGTACCCGACGGCCGATCCCCCCCGGAGAGGACCTCGGCGGGGATCAGTTTCTGCAGATGGACGGCCGCAGGGTCTACAACTTCGCCGTCGGGGCAATCGGGTACATAATCACCGAGCTGCTGAACCGCAGCGGCGTAAGCCTGGACGACCTGGCTTGGGTTGTGCCTCACCAGGCAAACGCCCGCATCCTTGAGGCCGCAGCCAGGCGCATCGGATACCCGGCCGAACGGATGTACAGCAATATTGCTGAATACGCCAACACATCTGCAGCATCAATCCCGATCGCCATGAACGAGATGGTACGGAAAGGACTGCTGCTGCCGGGGCAGAAAATTATCACCGTCGGCTTCGGTGCAGGGCTGACCTACGGCGGGAATCTTATAGAACTCCAGTAGCCCGCCCACACCGCGGCAATGCGCCGGGCTGTGGGGGCCATACGGCTGTGTGGCCATGCGCCGGACGGTAATCCAGCGACAGCTATCTGGTCTCCAGCCAGGCGGCCAGATCATCATGGATCTCGCGGGCTCCGCAGTGCAGCAGATTCTCCGCCTTGATATGCGCAAGAATCCCCACCGGATACATCCCGGCCTCTGCCGCCGCGGTTACCCCCGGAGGGCTGTCCTCAAACACCAGCACCCGGCCAAAGTCAGCTGCCGGTATGTCCGCCTTACGGGCGCACTCGATATACAGATCCGGAGCCGGCTTCGGCTTCGCAACCTCATCAAAACCCAGTACCACAGGAATCTCCAGGCCGTGCCCGGTCAATGTCTCCCGGATATACTCGCCCGGGGCATTGCTGCCGACCCCGAAGGGTATGCCGTGCTCCCGGCACCACGCGATCACCGCATGCACCCCGGGGCGCAGCGGAGGCAGCAGATCGCCGCCGTTCAGCAGATCCTCCTTGCGGGAGAATATCTCCTCAGCCCTCTGCGGATCATCCCCCAGAACGGCAAGCTCATGGGCAATCCGGCGCGCACTCCGTCCGGTCAGCTCCTCCGGCGGAAGTTCCGGCATTGCACGTCCGAAGACATCCTCAAAACTCTGTCGCCAGGCCTCGACGTTCATCGCAAAGCTGTCGACTATCACCCCGTCAAAATCAAACAAACACCCCGCCGGAAGCTCAAGGGCTCCGGAGTCGGCTGCGGTGTTCATATTGCCGGGATTCATTTGATCACTCATATTCCCTCCCCGAGTAATTCGCGAAAATAGCTGTTCAGAAACTTGCCGTGCGGGTCCATGCGGCGGCGCAGCTCCCGAAAATCCTTCCAGCGGGGATACACCTTGTTGAAGTCCTCTCCCCGCATCATGTGTCGTTTGGCCCAGTGCGGGCGTCCTGCATAGCGGCGGAAGATCTGTTCCACCTTCTCAAATGCAGCATATTGATCGGCATGCGCCGGGGTTCGCGTAACACAGCCGACGGTCACACAATCCCGCTCGTAGGCGTAGCTGAGCCAGTTCGAATCAGCGCGAAGGAAGCGTACGTCCATCGGTATATGTGCGAAGGCCGGGTTATCCGGATCATTCAGGGCTTGCGAGAGTTCGGCAAACAGGGATTCAAAATCCTCCATCC
>CAZANF010000283.1:0-3327 GCA_964486425.1 uncultured Spirochaeta sp.
GGCCTCACAGCCAAGGTACTCGGCGGCACGGCGGTTCAGGTCCACAATCTGCTTTAAATGCGGTGCGTAGGAGGCAAAATCGTTATTCTTGCGCGCCTCGACCCATGCATGATTGGCCAGACTGGTAACCCGGCTCAGCTCTTCCACATACTCCCTGGGCAGCTTTACCTCCTGGTCATACGCGCGCTTCGCTGCTCGAACCCGTCGACTGTCGAGATCCGACAGGGCATCCACCGGCTTGCCCCCGAACGTCAGTATGGCAAGCAGCTCACCGATGCGCGGCTGCGTGGCCTTATCATGCGAGAGGCCGCTGAGATACGAAAGCTGCTCGGCCCGCTGCGCCACCCCGCCCGGGGGAAGCTGGGTTTCCAGGTCCCAGTGCAAAAGGCTGCCGATCTGACCGAGCTTGACGATTTCAAGATCGATCTGCTTCAACTCATGTAACGCCGCTTCCAACTGCTCATATCGGTATGTGCTCATAATTCCACTTCCTTCGACTCTATTTTGTGCATAATTCGCTCTGTCCATTCTGCCAGAGGAATCCCGTTTTCCTGATTTCCACCGCGCTTGCGCACCGATACCGCAGTCTCCTCCTGTTCACGCTCACCGACAATAAGAGCATACGGAATCTTTTCGGTCTGGGCATTGCGTATCTTGGCATTGAGGCGGTCATCCGAGAGGTCCACGGCTACGCGCACCCCTTTGTCGCGCAGCTCCTTTTGCACCTTTTGCGCATACTCGAAAAACGGCGCGGCTACAGGGATAATCATTACCTGCATCGGTGCCAGCCAGACAGGGAATGCCCCTGCATAGTGCTCAATCAGTATACCGATAAATCGTTCCAGCGAGCCGAGCACCGCACGATGCAGAATAACCGGGGTATGCCGCTCATTATCCTCGCCGATATAACCGGCATCAAGCCGCTCCTTGCTGGGCAGCTGGTAGTCGACCTGAATGGTTCCGCACTGCCAGTGGCGCCCGAGGGCATCTACCAGGGTAAACTCGAGCTTGGGACCGTAGAACGCTCCCTCCCCGGGGGCCAGGTCATAGGCCAGTCCGGCAGCCTCGCAGGCGGCAGACAGGGCGGCTTCCGCACGATCCCAGGTAGCATCGTCTCCGACCCGCACCCCCGGCCGGTCGGAGAATTTCACAATGATATTCTTTTCGGTAAACCCGAGAGCGGCATACATGCGCTTGAGCAGCTGCACAAACAGGGTTACCTCGCCGGAGATCTGCTCCTCGGTGCAGAAGATATGGGCATCGTCCTGTACAAACCCGCGTACTCGCATAATACCGTGCAGCGCACCGGAGCTTTCATTGCGGGTACAGCTGCCGAACTCGGCCATGCGCAGCGGCAGATCGCGGTATGACTTGAGTCCCTGCTTGAAGATCTCGATATGACCGGGGCAGTTCATCGGCTTGAGGGCGAACAGGCGCTTCTCGCTCTCGGTAATAAACATGTGCTCCTGATACTTCGCCCAGTGGCCGGAACGCTCCCACAACCCTCGCGGCATGACCGACGGGGTGTTTACCTCCTGGTAGTCCTGCTCGGCAATGCTTTGGCGAACAAACTCCTGCAGGGTACGATATACAGTCCAGCCCTTATGGTGCCAGAAAATCTGTCCGGGATTGTCGGGTTCAAAGTGAAACAGGTCCAGCTCCTTCCCCAGCCGCCGGTGATCGCGCTTCTCCACCTCCTTGAGGTGCTCAAGGTACTGCCGCAGTTCCTTGCCGGTCAGAAACGCAGCCCCGTAGATGCGGGTCAGCATCGGACGCTTTTCATCACCACGCCAGTAAGCGCCGGCCACCGACATCAGCTTGAAGGCTTTAAAATCGATCTGACGGGAGTTTTCGACATGGTTGCCCATGCACAGGTCGACAAACCCATCCTGCTGGTAGAAGCTGATTGGTTCGCTCTCCGGCAGATCCTCCAGCAACTCCTCCTTGTAGGGCTGCCCCTGCAGCAGCTGTCGGGCATCTGCCTTGGATACCTCATAGCCGGAAAAATCCACCTGTCCCTTGATAATCTCGCGCATGCGCTCCTCGATAGCCGGAAGCTCGTCTTCCTTGAGGGGTTCAGGCAGGTCGAAGTCGTAATAAAACCCGGTACTTATAGCCGGACCGATTGCAAGCTGGGCCTCGGGATATTTCTCGCGCACAGCCTGTGCCATGATATGCGACAGCGAGTGGCGTACCTTGTAGAGCTTTTCATCGCTAGAGAGCTCCTTCCACGGCTTGCCGGGTGGATCGATCCGTTCCTTTTTATTCTTGAGTGATTCGAGAGTTACTGACATCCTGCTGCTCCTTGTGTTTGGGCTTCTGCATAAAAAAAGCCCTTGCGCATGCGCCCTCAACCCGGTTTGCCGGATTGATAAGGACGAACACGCAAGAGCTCTCGCTCCGGCTGCGTACCGCGGTACCACCTTATTTCACAGCCCTCTTTTTCTGGTGCCGCGGGCAGCACCGACGAGAGCTGTGCACTTCTTTACCGATTACGGACGGCTGCCCGGCGGAAACTACTGACCCTGCAATCGCCCGGTCGGACGGCCGCAGCGGCGTTGGAACCGCAGCTCCGGAGGGGTTTTCCCCATGGTGGTGACAGGAACCTTCCAGCCGGGGGGCTCCCTCTCTCGTGACCCGTACCATGTATACTCGTCTCCATCTATGCTGTTGCTGTAATGGTGGGCAATTTTTGACGGGTTGTCAAGATGCCGGGTAATACCCGAACATAAAATGCTGATAGCCTGAGTTTGCACGCGTATGCGCAAACCGAAATCTCCCGACGTTCCCCGACATTTTCAGACACTTTCCTTTTTTACGGGTGCGGGCTACATTTGGTATATGGAACAAGAGCTGAACAATGAGCTGAATCTGCTGTTTCCGGACGGCGTGAAGTCGAACGCGCGAAGCCTGAGTGATTTGACCATCCAGGATCTGGCGCTGGACCGGGTAGCACGGGCGATTACGGGAGGCGGAGCAGACTACGAAAGCATTGCCAAGGTGCTGGGCCGATCGGAAACCGATGCCGGTATTATCGGATTCCGGCAGGAGATCCTGCGGGACCTGATGGCTCATCCAGATTTGGCGCTTGCGTTCGAACGGGTGATTCAGTATATCGAGGAGATTACACGGTTTGTACGAACCAGCAGGGAGACAGAGTCTCCGTTGCTGGATGCGGTATGTCGGAGCGGCGAGCTTGAGATGTATAGCCTGGTAGTGGACGAACTGTCGGGTTCGATTGCTGGTCTGGAACGGCCATTGGAAACTGCCGGCTTGCAGGCACTGAGGGCGGGGCGGAATGAAATCCGCTCCGGGGATAGCTTTCAA
>CAZANF010000284.1:0-3313 GCA_964486425.1 uncultured Spirochaeta sp.
GCTATAGTATGGCGTCCAGTCGATAGACTGACCTGCGTCGGCATCCACCCCAATACTGTCGCAGCCGGGTATCCCCAGTGTGATTAGTGCTGCAATACAGATGCGTGCTAACAGTGAATTGCATATGATCGTATCTCCATGGTCTGCGCTTGTGCAGCCGATGCATATTAGCCGGAATGTGTCTGTTTCGGTAAGCCCATAGTCGCGCAGGGAAATTGAATTCAACAAGTCTGACTTTAGTGTTAGGCTGTACGCGGAGGTGTAAGGAATGCAACAGAGACCACCATTCGAGATCGTTCGCCCCGGGGATGAGGGCAAACCCGAGCGCGACCCTGATCATGGACTGACTCCTTCGGAACTGGAACAGATGCTGAGCACACCGGGTAAACGGCTGAAAGGCCTGGTTACAATCGAACAGGATATTTCGCCGCAGCTCCTGCGGGAGGTTCCGATTGTTCACCGGGTGACCGGCTTGCTGCGACTGGTATCTGCAGGGCAAGGGATCAAACTGACCCCCAAGGGGAATCTATCGCTGGCGGCAGTAAAACAACTGGTAGAAGAAACCTACAGCCGGGTTATCGAACGCCATATGATTGTTCGCCGCGAGGAAGACTGCGCTGAACTGCGATTTGATCGTCGCCTGGCCGAACATACAGGCCTGCTGAAGGTAGAAAAGAACCGCCTTGTGCCTGGTCTCAAATATATCAATCCCGACGACGAAAATGCCCTGCCCCTGCTGTACGCCAGTCTGCTGACAACCCTGCTCAAGCGGCCGCAGCTCTTGACCGGGATTGATGGACTTGATGATGCAAATATTACTCCGGCGGCCTGGCTGTTTATGCTCCACCTGCTACGGGGCAAGAAAAGTGAGCTGTTTTATCCCGAGGATTTTGCCGACCCAGTACTGCAGCATTTCCCTGATCGCTTTTCCAAAATACGCCCCCGCTTTTTCCAACCAATCGATGAGCTGCGCGACGCCATAAACCTGCGCTTTTTCCTGCGATTTTGCGTAGCCTTTGGTCTGTGCCGACCGGTAAAAGAACCCTGGAAACCACCCTTCCCGCTGTATCCCCCCGGGACACCAGATGATTTCTCTGCCTATCAACGCCGTGACGAAGGCCCCTATTACCGTACCGAGCTGTTCGATACGGCATTGACCTGGCTGGTGCCTGCGCCCCCGGGTGAAGGATTTGGCGGCGCCGGCCAGCGCCATGCCCTGGCAGCGGGTCTTGAATGGACGCAGGAAGCGATGGAGCTGCAGGAAGCCTACGAGCCGAACCCCACCACAGAGTATCTGGCCAAGGTAGCGCTGGTTCGCTCCATGGAGCGCTGTCCGCAGCTGCCTGATCCCTACTATCTTTGGGCGCGCATGTTTTATGGCAATCCCGCTTATATGCTGACGGTGCTTGATACCGGACTTGCAGCCTGTGCACATCTGGAACCCGAAGTGCCGCCAGGAGTCAGCCCGTGGAGGGATCACATGTATCGCGATATTATTCGCATGCAGCTGCTGCGCGCCTCGACCCTTGTAGAGCTGCAGCAGCCGGACAAAGCAGCTGAACAGCTTACCGAACTTATGACAAGCATGCCGGAGGACGAACTGCTGGTGCGCCACCGCCTGTTTACCGTATTGGTCTGCAGCCGGCAGCTGCAGCAGGCCGAACAGCTGATTGATCGCGAGCACACCCCGCCGAACTCCTGCGACCCCTGGAATGCCGTACTGCTGGCATATGCTAAAGGCGGAGCAGAGGCCGCCCGTCCGCTTGCAGAGCAAGCCATAAAAGCCAACCCGCTGGTGCCCGAAATTCTTGCCGGGCGCCTGCCGCCGGAACTGGATGATTATTACGAAACCCAGCAGGAAGCTGATGCAATGTACTACGCTTCGCTCACCTGGGATGCCTGGAAAAGCGTCAAAGGCGCACGCGCATGGTGCAGCCGGCTGGTGTAGTCACGCCTTTCAGCACTGCGGAGTTTACGCTCCTTGCGCTTGCGGTGTCGCTCAGACAGGAAAAAATGAAGGAAGCACTCAAGCGTCCTTCATGTCACGTGCAAGTTCGGCAATTCGCTGCAGGGAAAGTCCGGTTATCTCGGCGATGTCGCGTAACGGGTATTTTTTGGCCAGCATCTTACGGGCATCTTCTTCGGCTTTTTTCTGCACACCTTGCTGCACACCCTCTTCCAGCCAGTTCTGCTTTACCTTTTCTATGGTTTCAACCAGCATACTTTTTGCCTCCCGCGTGTTCTCCAGTAAAGTTATCTCATTGTATACGCTCATGTCCACCTTTTCGTTCATGAACAGGTGCCGTATCCACTGTGACAGCAATGCAATGGTACCAGCCGATTCATTGTCCAGCAGCTCGGAAAGGCGTCCGGCAAGTTGTTCAAATCTGAAAACAGAATCCCGTAGCCATGCTTATGCAGAAAACGATCTTTCTTATGTGCCACCGACAGTACCCCCATAGATTTATACCGGGGTAACCGCCGTTTATATGGCGATTAGGATCAAGTTGGAGGTAATTTGGTTATATTTTCGGTATTTTAGGGCGTGCCCCCTGCGGAGCGTCAAACGAGCAGGCTACGCGATTTGACTAGCAACCTGTTCATACTCCAGTTTCGTTAACGCACCAGACACCTTTGCATGCTCAATCGTCATACTCACCGGGTTTCCGGATGCATCGATATCCACATACATATTTTCACTCATTTCCTGCGTTTCGACAGGGTCAGCATTCGAAAACACAATATGGGCTGTGTCAGTATCTTCAAAATAGGTTATTTTCATGTACCTGCCATCATGCTGAATAACCTCCGACAGAGGTTCTCGTACAGCTTTTACAATCCATTCCTCTTTAATACCAACTCGATCCGTGCGTTGTTTCATATGCAGGAAATAATTGGTATATTTCATATGTCTTTATTATAGCACTCTCGATGCAAATTAAAAGGGTTGAGTTTATGTTCCACCATAACCTCTACAGCACCTTGCGCTCGCGGTGTTGCTGACGAAGAGCGAGATGTCGCGCAGGAAGAACGCGGTATTGCTGAGCAAACCGCTTACGCGAATCGCGTGTGAAAACCGCTATCCCTCACGCAGGGAAAAAGGAAAATTCAGCTGTCCTGCTCCGGTTGGTCCTGCAAAAGTCTGTGTAGTTCTTCAAGCGACAGCTCGACAATCCGGGCAATCTCCTCAAGCGGCATGGTACCTTCAAGGTTGCGGGCAACCGTGATCGCACACTCTATTCCACCTTCCTGTGATAACGTAAAGTTTTTGCTCACGTCCGTCGATCTGCCAGACACCACATTCTTTCCAGTC
>CAZANF010000285.1:0-3310 GCA_964486425.1 uncultured Spirochaeta sp.
GAGAGTTCTTCCGATACTGCTGCTTGCTGCGGCCGGGCTGCAGCTGGTGCATGCTTCCGGACATCGAATGGTGTTTGGTTCCCGGCTGGAGTATCTGAAGGATGCTGGGCATCGCTTGAGCTACAGTGATATTATATCCGGCAATGATCCTACGGGGGCGCAGCTTACATGGAAACAGGCTGAGTCGGAAGTGGTGAATATGGGATATACCACTGCGGCTGTATGGCTTCGCTTTCGCCCGTCTTCGGCTCTGCCGATGATGTATGACGAAGATCTGCTGCTGGAGATCAAGAACTTTTCGCTGGACCATGCGACCCTGTATACACCGGACGACAGGGTGCTGCAGTCGGGTTTCAGCATGCCGGTCGGGAACAAACCCGTTCGGCATCGCAATATTGTGTTCCCGTTGTTACAGCGCGATTCACCTGCAGCATCGAAGTCCGTCGGGTTGCAGTATTATTACCTGCGGGTAGAATCTGTGGGGAGCATGAGTATCCCTGTTTCTATTGTGTCGGCCGGGGCGCTGGCCCAACGCACCAGTCGCGAAAATCTGCTGCTGGGAATATTCCTCGGTGTGGTGCTGATTATGATCGTCTACAATCTGGTTTTTTATCTCTTTCTCCGCAGCCGGTCGTATCTGTATTATGTATTTGCCACCTCCAGCTATCTTTTGTATCTGCTTTCCATTCACGGGGTACTGTATGAATACCTGTCGGATTATGCCCCATTTCTGTTCAGGGATGGATTCAGTAATCTGGGGCCGTTATTCGGGGCAATCGGTATCTTCTGGGGGATCTGCTTTGCCCGCAGCTTCCTGGAGACCCGCAGATCAGCTCCGAAACTGGATATACTGCTGCGCTGGCTTATGCTGCCGACAGGAATATACCTTGTGGCAACTCTTACCGGATCATACCAGGCAGTGGCGCTTATCGGGAACACAACCGCAGTAATCTGGGTTGGTACTCTTATGTTTGCCGGGATTGTTCTGGCTTTTCGCGGCAATTCGAATGCGTTATTTTTTCTGGCTACCTACGGGGTGCTCATTATCGGGGTAATGCTGCATTCGCTTCGTGCCCTGGGAATCCTTCCGCACGGCTTTTTTACCATCTATGGAAACCAGATCGGCTTTGCAGCGAGTTCCGTTATCTTGTCCATCGGTTTGGCGCGCAGTGTACATACCTCCCTGGAGGAGCGTGTTGTCGAGCGCACAAAGACAATACGGGAGCAGCAGACCGAGCTGCTGCGGGCGAAGGAGGAGGCAGAAGCCGCGAACGTCGCCAAATCGGAATTCCTTGCGAGCATGAGCCATGAGATCCGCACCCCGCTGCAGGGGGTTATCGGATTCACCGAACTGCTGGAAAACACCCCGCTGAATGAGCGGCAGCACCGGTTTTTACAGCATGCAAGTCTCTCTGCACAGAGCCTTATGGATATTATTACCGATATTCTGGATTTCTCGAAGATAGAGGCGGGCAGGCTGGATCTGGAAACCATGGCGGTGGAAATTCCCGATATTGTCCGGCAGTCGTTGGATATGATGCAGCTTCGTGCCGACCAGCGAAACCTGGATCTTCGCTGCAGCATTTCTCCGGAGATTCCGAAACGGGCTGTTGCGGACCCGATTCGATTGCGGCAGGTAATAATCAACCTGCTGGGTAATGCAGTTAAATTTACCGAAGAGGGATGGATTGAGATCAGGGTGTCGTATACTCAACTGGACGGCTCCCGGGGGCAGTATACCATCTCGGTGCAGGATACCGGCATCGGGATCTCCGACGAGCAGCAGCAGCGATTGTTTCAGGCCTTTGCCCAGGCTGACAGCTCTATTACCCGGCGATATGGCGGGACAGGTCTTGGACTGGCAATCTCGAACCATTTGGTGGAAAAAATGGGCGGCAGGATGCACGTTGAAAGTGAACCGGGTCGAGGGTCTGTTTTTTCCTTCACGGTGGAGTTCACGCATCCTTTAGCTGTGCCCGAATCAGCCGGGAACGGAGATAGAACGCGGGCCGAGCTCCAGCCGGAGGCTCCGGAGGAACTGGCCCGTGCCGACACACCTGCTATCCTTATAGCCGATGATGATGATGCCAACCGCATGATCATAGCCGAGATGTTCCAGAAGATTGTCCCGCGGGCTGTGATATATGAGGCTCATGACGGCAGTGAAGCATGTGAGCTGGTTGAGCAAAACCCGGTTGATCTGGTAATTATGGATATGATGATGCCGGAGCTTGATGGTATCAAGGCCGCCCGCAGGATACGTGAAATCAACAGGCGCACCGGCAGCTATGTACCGATTATCGCACTTACCGCGCGGGTGCATAAGGCCATGCGGGATGCCTGTGTTGCTGCCGGGATGGATGACTTTCTCTCTAAACCGGTTGGTACAAGTCAGGTGCAGCGGATTGTGAATTCCTACCTGGTGGGATATAGTAAGGGAGAGGTTGAGTTGTGAGAGACAAGATCCGACGCTTTGTACGCCGCTCAACGGACCCCAGTCTGGTTGTGCGCTATACAGGCAAGCAAACAATTATAAAATACGCGAAAAACTTCTTTTCGTATTATCGCATTCTGTTTCATACCTTTGTTATATCCTTTTGCAAACTGCTTACCCCCCGCCCGGCCATATTCCTGTACAGGCGTATGCTGAAGATGAAGGTGGGAAATAACGTTGGTCTGGTTAACGGCCTGGAGCTGGACAGGATCCACCCTTCGCTGATTGAGATTGAGGATGATGTGATTATCGGCTGGAAAGCCACCATAATGGCGCATGAGTTTACCCATAACAAGCTGCGCTTCGGTCGGGTACTCATTAAAAAGGGGGCCCTGATAGGAGCGCATGCAATTATTCGCTGCGGGGTCACGATCGGCGAGAATTCAGTGGTCGCAATGTGCAGCTATGTCATGAAGGATATTCCGGATAATCAGATATGGGGCGGGAATCCCGCCCGCTATATCCGCGATGTGACACCGGAGGATATTGATCCGCAGGATCCGCAGTTCTAATAACCGGCTCATATGCAAAATCCCCCATGTTCAAAATCCGCGTCGCTCCAGCTTCTGCCATCCCGTGTCCTTAATGAGATAGCGCAGCAGGCTCCACGGTTCCAGCGATCATGCTGCTTCATGAGGCCGCCGAGACGCGAGGGAATCTCGGTCCAGCAGTTGGCCGTATGCACGTACTCCACCTTGTGCGGAACCCCCTGCTCATACAGGTGACGTCGCAGCCGGACTACCAGTTCCATATCCTCGCCGACCGTATCCTTGCGGTATATCCCTGTTCCGGTAAGGTATCCCCCGATTTCCAGAA
>CAZANF010000286.1:0-3290 GCA_964486425.1 uncultured Spirochaeta sp.
CCCCCAGTTTTGATACCATGCTCAATCTCCCGAAGGAGCTGCGGACCCGACTGGCCGAGGAGTATGTATTCCAGCCGATCACACTGGAACATACCGCTGTCAGCTCAGACGGTACCCGCAAGATGGTGTTCCGCCTGTTTGACAACCATGTCGTCGAGGGGGTGCTGATACCGGCAGCCGACAACCGCCTTACCGCCTGCATATCCAGCCAGGTAGGCTGCACCTTGCGCTGCGCCTTCTGCGCAACCGCTCGCATTCCGTACCGCCGCAATCTTACCATTGGTGAGATTGTCGATCAGGCAGCGCACCTGAACTCCGTGGCACAGGACGAGTACGGCCGCAGCCTGAGCAACATCGTATACATGGGAATGGGAGAACCACTGGCGAATTATGCGGCTGTTGTCGACTCCATCCGTATTCTCACCAGTGAAAGCGGACTCGGATTCGCTCCGCGAAGGATTACCCTCTCTACCGCCGGTCTGGTTCCCGAAATCATACGGCTGGCCGATGAAGAACTCGGCATCCAGTTCGCCGTGTCGCTCCACGCAGCCGATGAAGCGACCAGGAAATCACTTATGAGCGCCGGCCGCGAGTATTCTCTGGATCAATTGGCCGAGGCTATACGTTACTATTACCGCCGCAGCGGAAACCGTGTCACCCTGGAATACCTCGTGCTGGCCGGCAAAAACGACACCCCGGATCATGCCCGCTCCCTTATCCGCTATGCGGGGGGACTGCCCTGTAAAATCAATGTGATCGAGTACAATCCTGTCGTCGGCATTCCGTTTTCCGCCGGCACCCCGGCAGATCTGGACGCTTTTGCCTCCCGACTTTCTCAAGCCGGACTTACCGTGACCGTACGCCACAGCGGTGGAAAGGACATTGATGCCGCCTGCGGTCAGCTTGCAGCGCGAAAATCCGGTTCCGGGACTGATCAAACAAACCACGAATAAGTTGTATTCCCTAACTAAAACTGAATATAAGCCTTTGCCATGATTCGACTGTTCACCAGTATTACCAGCGCCGCCATGATATCGCTGTACCGCCTGATCGGTCTGACTATTCGTGTTGTAGATGATCCCATGGATCAGCTTGAACAGCATCATCGAAACGGCAATCACTTCATATTCGGAATATGGCATGAGTTCTCGGTTATCGGGATCTACTGGTACCGACACCAGCGCGCCGCCGCCCTTGTATCGGATTCATGGAAGGGTGATGTTCTCTCCAGAATCATGCATCACTTCGGATTTCGGGCGTACCGTACAAACAGCGGCGGCAAAGAACGCGGCGGCATCAAACAGCACGGCGCCGGGGTGCTGGGTTTCATCCGTTATCTGCGGGAGGGCCATGACGGAACTATCGCAATGGACGGCCCCCTCGGTCCTGCGCGCCAGGCAAAACCCGGTATACTGCATATTGCGGCAAAAAGCGGCAACTTCATTATTCCCGCGGGAGCTTACTTCAGCCACGCAATCCGGCTCAAAAACCGCTGGGACAACTATCAGATCCCCCTGCCGTTCAGCCGCCTGCATCTGGTGTTTGGGGAACCCTTTGAGATACCGGATGATTTCCGTTCCCGGGAACCGGAGATAATCAAGGCTCTCAATACCATCACCAACAAGACAACTGCACAGGCACAGCAGCGCGGCAGGATGTATGCGCACCGCGGTCGGGACTTGCATGATACAGGTCGAATCGATACATTAGCACCGTTATGACAAAGAAATATACTCCTCAGCTTATGATAATCTTGGGCGCGCTGATGAACCTCTGCCTCGGTGCCGTATACTCATATAGTGTTTTTCGTATACCGCTGGAACAGACCCTTGGGGTCGATCCCTCAATGAGCGGATTCCCGTACATGATCTTTCTGGCAATGTTTGCCTTGACCATGCCTTTTGCCGGGTTCCTGCTGGAGCGAATCGGGCCGCGGGCAACTGCTCTGACCGGGGGAGCCCTGGTTGCCGCAGGCTGGATTCTGGCCGGATTTGCTGGTTCAATTATCCAGATAACCCTGTTTTACGGAGTACTCGGTGGTATCGGGGTCGGAATCGCCTACGGTGTTCCGCTGGCGCTGGCCTCCCGCTGGTTTCCGCAGCGACCTGGTCTGGCAGCAGGAATTACTCTGTTGGGCTTCGGGATGTCTCCCTTCATCACCGCTCCGATTGCTGGAATGATTACCAATAACCTTGGGGTGCTTGAGGCTTTCAGAATAATAGGCATAGGCTTCGCAGTCATTATTACCCTCTGTGCACTGCCGATGCACCTGCCGTCCGGAGCAGCACAGGAAAAAACCACCCGTGAGGGAATTGCATCGAAGGAGATGCTGCGAAGCCCGCGGTTCTGGGGTCTGTGGATCTGCTTTACCCTGGGTACAGTTGTCGGGCTTACAGCCATCGGAATCACCAGTCCCGTTGCACAGATTGCCGCAGGACTCAGCCCTGCGGCCGCTGCAGCCGCCGTATCACTTATGGCTATCGCGAACGGTGTCGGCCGCCCCCTGTTCGGCATGCTTGCCGACAACATCGGAATTCGCAAGGCCGCCCAGACCGCCTTCGGCATTATTACCGCGGCCGGAGGGCTTATGCTGCTGGTATGGCAGCTCCCTGCAGATGCAGAACTGCTGCGGATCATCATTTTCGGTGCAAGTTTCACCCTGCTGTGGCTGGTCCTGGGCGGATGGCTGGCAATTGCTCCGGCTGCTACCAACCAGTTGTTCGGACGGAGATTCTACACCCGCAACTACGGATTTGTATATACAGCCTACGGCGCCGGGGCAATCATCGGCACCGTAATGTCAGGGGCTTTGTACGATCTGTTCGGCGGCTACCAGATGCTGTTTGCCGCTATCCTCGGGGCAGGCCTCATCGGAATACTCATTTCCGCACGCCTGCTGCCGTCTACCGCATAACACCTCCGGAGCCGGCAAACCGGCAGCAAGTCACAGGGACAGCGGGATAATCACTTCCTGCTGTCCTCTTTTTTTAACTTCCTCTTCTGTTCCGCCGTCGTTTCAATCGCTTCCTTGGTATTCGTCATCATAACCGGCTGATGTGTAGCCTCAATAACACTGCGCCACATACTGCTTTGCGGATCCACGTAATTCCTGCTGGCGACAACCAGCTCAATCGGCAGATGCACGTAATGGTTGTTGACCAGACCGATAAGGGTCTTGGTTTTTCCAGCCATCGCAGCATGTGCGGCGTTATTGCCTAACTGACTGCAATACACCGAATCGGTCGGCACGGCAACCGAGCTGCGAATCATGTAGCTCGGATCAATATATT
>CAZANF010000287.1:0-3280 GCA_964486425.1 uncultured Spirochaeta sp.
GCGATCGGTCTGTCGCTTTGAGGCGACAGGACTGATCGCCGGCCTGCCGGGCCCGGGCAACCAGACTCAGCACCCGTTCGTTCTCTACTACGGTTTCAAATACATATTCAGAAAATGACCCCAGGGTCTTCACCACCGCATCAATGCTGGATTCCATTACCGCAAGTCTCTCGCTGATGTGCTGCTGCTCCCGCTCGGCATACATGCGATAGAATCCGAAGCCAATGGCAAAAAAGAGCAGCAGCCAGACACCAATCAGAATGAAGCGTAGTTTCATATGGTACCCATTACTCCTTAATCAGCTTCATTGCTGCACGAAGTACATCCGCCGGATCGACACCGGCAGCCAGTTCGGTAGATATTTTCCCCCGCCAGCGGCGGGCACCGGGCTGTCCGTGATACAGTCCCATTACATGCCCCAGCGGCGCACGCGGAAAATCCGCATGCCAGCGGGTCTCGATAAAATCAATAGTACGCGCGATTACCTCCGCCCTGCCGGGAAGCTGCACCGGTTCCCCGGGCTCTTCTTGACCGGCCGCGAAGATCTCCCGCTCAATCTCTGCAAACATATATGGATTATCGTAGGCGGCACGCCCCAGCATGACTGCGTCCACGTGCTGCAGATGCTCGCGGATTGCAGCTACCGATTCGATATGACCGTTAATCTCGATCTCCAGCTGCGGGAAGTCCTGTTTCAAGCGGTACACATCCTCATAGCGCAGCGGAGGTATTGAACGATTTTCCTTGGGACTCAAGCCGGCCAGAATCGCAATCCGGGCATGCACGGTGAGACGCTCGACGCCGGCCCGCGCAATCGTCTCCACAAACTCGCACAGCTCCTCATAGCTTTCGCGCCCGTCGATTCCGATGCGGTGCTTTACCGTGACCGGCTTTCTGGTATTAGTACGCATGACCTCCACCAGGCGCGCCACCTGCGGGGGATCGGCCATGAGACAAGCCCCGATCCCGCGATGCTGCACCCGGTCACTCGGACAGCCGACATTCAGGTTAATCTCGTCATAGTCCCAGTCCTCGGCTATGCTCACCGCTTCACCAACCTCGCGGGGATCGCTGCCGCCCAGCTGCAGTGCCAGCGGCTTCTCCTCCGGGAAAAACCCCAGATGCCGCTCGCGATCCCCATGCACAATGGCTCCGGTGCTGACCATCTCGGTGTACAGCAGGGTATTCGGGGTAATCTGACGCAAGAACCAGCGGAAGAATTTGTCGGTGCGATCCATCATCGGGGCAACACTCACCGGAAACGGGGAGGAAAATCCGGGACGTTCCGGGAATCGTCGGCTGCCCGGCTGCAGGGCCTCCCTGCCGCGACCGATTGTCGGCGCATCGCAACTGTTGTAGCAGTTTACATTCATACTCATATCATGATTATGCCGCAAGGAGGCACATTAGTAGAAGAGTCCCGCACGCATTCCAGTCCTGATTAACAGCATCCCCGAATTTATGCATAATAGATGTACTATTTCTGCGAATGGAGAGAGAATGATTGAAACAATTTTTTTGTACGGGCTGACCGTAAGCCTGCTCACAGCCTCGATTATAAAAAGTCGTCGAAAAACCCTGCAGGCCCTCATCAAATCGGTCCGGGCACTGGGCCGCATAGTCCCGCAGCTGATCAGCATTCTGCTGCTGATCTCCTTTGCCCTGTCGTTTGCCGATACGCAGTTGATCTCCCGCGTAATCGGCGAGGATTCCGGCGTAACGGGCTTTTTGGGTGCCGCCGCAGTCGGCGCTGTTACCCTGATGCCCGGGTTTGTCGCCTTTGTAATGGCTGCCGATCTGCTTGCCCTTGGCGCTTCAACGCTGCCTGTGGCGGCATTTGTCTCCACCCTGATGATGGTCGGGGTGATTACCTTTCCCATGGAGCGTGAGTATTTCGGTACGCGGATTGCACTCATCCGCAATATCGCAGCCTTCCTGTTTTCCCTGGTTTCGGCCGGGTTTGTGACACTGGTGGTATCACTATGAAGCGCCTGGCAGGACCAATTCTACTCGGCGTGCTGTTTACCGGATTCGTGCTGCTGTTTCCGGAACACGGGACCTCCGGGATGCAGAGTCTTCAACATCAGTTTTTTATTATGGTTCAATTTCTGCCTCCAGTCTTCGTGCTGCTGGGACTGCTGGATGTCTGGGTCCCGCGCGAGCTGCTGATACAGCACATGGGACCGGAATCCGGAGCCCGAGGCAATATCCTGGCCTTTCTGCTTGGTTCATGCTCTGCCGGACCACTGTACGGAGCCTTCCCCTTTGCTGCCGTCCTCATGAAAAAGGGAAGCAGCCATCGCAATGTCATGATTTTTGTCGGAGCATGGTCCACCACCAAGATCCCGATGTTCCTGTTCGAAACAGCAGCCCTCGGTCCGCGCTTCTCGCTGAGCCGCCTGGCAGCCAGTATTGTCGGCATTCTGATAATCGCCAGGATTCTGGACACTCCGATGGCCAGAAATCAGCCCACCAGAACCTGAAATGCAGTCATGGCGGCAATGGCTACGGTCACCACCGTCGCCACGTGTTCCTTTTTGGCATCTTCCAGGGCGTCCGGGATCAGTTCCGAGGTCAGCATCCAGATCATCGCACCGCCGGCAAGCCCCAGCCCCACAGGCAGGAAGGGCTCGAACACCAGCACGAACAGGAACGCCGGCACCGCCACCAGCGGCTGCGGCAGGCTCGAGAAGATCGCCCACAGCCCGGCCTTCCAGACCTTGACCCCTCGAGGAACCAGCACCAGCGCGATAGCCAGCCCCTCGGGTATGTTATGCACCGCGATCGCCAGCGAGATAAATGCCCCGAATTCCTGCCCCCCGCCGAACGACACCCCAACGCCGACTCCCTCGGCAAAGGAATGCAGGGTCATTACTCCGACAATCATCAGGGCTTTCCTGGCATCGGCGCCCTTTAATGTACCCACCGAAAGGGATTCTTTATGATCCAGACGGGTCTGGGTGAGATATATCAGCACCACACCGATCAGAATTCCGGCGATTGTTCGCCACAAGCCATAGTCCAGCCCTTCATAGATCAGACTGAAACTGGCCGAGGCCATCATCCCCGCAGCAAACGCTCCGGCCAGCCCCAGAATGCGGCGTGAAAGGTCTTTTTTAATCATGAAGGGAATCGCGCCCAGACCGGTCGCAACAGCGGTGATCATGGCGTATATAAAAACAGTGAGTACCGGCGGCAGATTTAACGCGTCCATGTTGGCTCCTTTCCGTATAATGTAAGAAAATCGGGCTGTATCTGCAATTCTACAGATGGTGCCGAA
>CAZANF010000288.1:0-3244 GCA_964486425.1 uncultured Spirochaeta sp.
TCCCATAAATTCAGCCGTGTAGTGGGGCTGGATCCTGAGTCCGGCACATCCAGATTGCTGGTTGTCGATGACAGAGAGGATAACCGCACCCTGCTGCGGGATCTTCTGGAGCCGGTCGGGTTTGTTGTATTCGAAGCTGCCGGCGGTGAAGAGGCAATCCATTTGTTCTCCCAGCTACAGCCGGATGCGGTGCTTATGGATATCCGTATGCCCGGAACTAACGGATATGAGGCAACTCAAGGTATCCGAAAGCTTCCGGGTGGAGACAAGGTTCCGGTGATTGCCTTGACGGCAAGCTCATTTGAAGATGAGGAGGCGGCTGTTCATGCAGCGGGGTTTGACGGGTATATCAGAAAACCCTTTCGTCTCGAGGTGCTCTTTTCCGCCTTGCAGAAGGCGATGGGGGTGAGGTATGTGTACAGCGACAATATGGGTCAGGGTTTAGAGCGCACACCGCAGCAGCTGGAGCCGGATGATCTTCGGAATATAACCCCTGAATTTTTGCAGTCAATGCGATCCGCATTGGAACGAGGGAGCATGTATGAATTGAAGAAGCTTATTGAGGAGCTCTCGAAAAGATATCCGGAGCTTGCCATGAGTCTGCTTCCAATGGCGGCACGTTATGATTATGAGGGCCTGCACCGGCTTCTGGACTGACAAGGAGGGTGTGATTATACAATATGCCAATGCGACAATAATGATTGTTGATGATACCCCGGCAAACCTGGAAATTCTTGAGGAGATTCTTCGAGAGAAGGGCCATGCGGTCATGGCCTTTCCCGGCGGGCGGATGGCTATAGAGGCTGCCGGGCGTATTCGGCCGGATCTTGTCCTGCTGGATATTATGATGCCGGATATGGACGGGTATGCCGTCTGCAGGCAGCTGAAGGCGGATGCTGCTACCCGGGATATCCCGGTGCTTTTCATCAGTGCCCTGGAGGATATCCGCAGCAAGATTACCGCCCTGTCGATTGGCGGGGTTGATTACGTGACCAAGCCGTTCCAGCCGGAGGAGGTGCAGGCGAGAGTCGCTACGCACCTGAGGATCGTGCAGCTTCAGCAGCATCTCAAGGCACAGAACGAGAACCTTCAGGATATAGTCGCGCAGCGAACACATGCCCTGGCGCAGGCTAACGAGCGCTTGATGAAACTGAATCGCCTGAAGGATGATTTCTTTCGTATGATTTCACATGAGGTGCGAACCCCTGCGAACGGGCTGCTGGGTATCGGCGCGCTTATTGTACAGCAGTATATGGAGGGGGAGGCTGCGGATGAATACAAGGATCTGCTGCGGCAGAGCGGGCAGCGTCTGGAAAATCTCCTTGATGACATGGCGCTGCTGCTGAATCTGCAGGAAGACGAGGTTGGAATGGAGGAGCCGTATCCCCTTGAGGATGCCTTGAATCGTCTGCGCAGGCAGAACCCTGCGGTCGAGATCCAGCTGGGCAACGAAATATCCCCGCAGCAGATGCTTTTAAAAATCGAGCCGCGTATGCTGGATAAGGTGCTTACTGTATTTACCCGTCTTGCCGGCTATTTCATGACCGGAGACACATTGTCGATTTCAGTTTCTCATGAGTATACTGGCAGTGTGCATATGCAGATAGAACTTGATAATCTGGTATTAACGGATGAACAGTTAAATGGTTTCTTCTCAATTGATTCTCCTGTGCGAGGCTTTACACCTGCTCAGTCCATGGGGATTGCCCCGGTGGTGGCGTCTTCGGTTCTGGATGTGTGCGGCGGCTCGCTTCAATTCACCAGAGACCACGACGCACAGGGGAGACTGACAGCAATTATCCCGTCATCGATGGGGGAACAGCATGACTGAAACGGAAAGAAAGGCTGCTATAATGGTAGTGGATGATGTCTCTGCAAACCTGGCGGTGCTGGAGCATATGCTGACCAGTCAGGGGTATGAGGTGCGGACATTTCCCAGCGGAGAGCTGGCCCTGCCGGCGGCGGCAAAGGATCCTCCGGATCTGATTCTTCTGGATATAATGATGCCGGGGATGAGCGGATACGAGGTCTGTACCCGTTTGAAATCCGAGCCGGAGCTGTCCGATATACCGGTGCTTTTCATCAGTTCTCTCAGCGAGTTTGGGGATAAGGTGAGCGCTTTTGCTGTGGGGGCGGTGGATTATATCACCAAACCCTTCCATCAGGAGGAGGTGCTGGCCCGCATCAGGACTCAGCTTGATGTTCGTCGCATGCGGCGGGAGCTCACCCTGCAAAACCGGTATCTGCAGGATCTGGTTCAGGAGCAGGTCAGGGAGATATCAGATTCCCAGATGGCTACTCTTATTGCGGTATCAAAACTGGCCGAGCACCGGGATGAGGAAACGGGGAGACATATAGATCGAACCCGTACCTACTGTAAACTGCTGGCGGAACAGCTTCGGACCCAGCCGGCATTTGCATCGCAGATAACCGATACGTATATAGAGAACATTTATCAGGCTGCCCCCCTTCATGACATCGGCAAGGTGGGTATCCCCGACAACATACTCTTCAAGCCGGGACGTCTTACTGCTGCGGAGTTCGAGATTATGAAAACGCATGTGGATCTCGGTGCACAAACCCTGCAGACGGTGGTGGATCGGTACCCGCAAAATGCCTTTATCACCCTGGGACTGGAGATAACCAAGACCCATCATGAAAAATGGGACGGCAGCGGATATCCGAATGCTTTAGCGGGTGATGCTATCCCCCTGAGCGGACGCATTATGGCCGTAGCCGATGTGTATGATGCATTGCGTTCTGTACGGCCGTACAAGCCCGGGTTCTCTCATGAAGAGAGTGTGGCGATAATCCTTGAGGGCTCAGGAAGCCATTTTGATCCGGCGGTAATTGCGGCGTTTATCTCGATTGAAAAAGAGTTCGCGGCGATTCAGCTGTATCTTGAGGATAGCTAGGTACTCCCTTAAAAAAATCCCGTCCCGAAAGTATTTTTCCCGAAAGCTTGACTTCGTATACTTGGCGTTGTAAAGTTACTTTGTAATGCAAAGTAAGGAGAGCTGGATGCGAAGCAAAGATTCCTATCTGAAAGATGTACAATTGATTAAGGAGATCCTCCATGAGCAGGAGGACCGGGTGCTGCTGCGCCCGTGGGTATTCGCTTCATGGGCGGTGATAATTGCACTGGCAACCGGCGCGAGCACCTATCTGCGGGAATCAGCCGGCTGGACTGGAGGAATGATTGCCTGGCGGGTGTGGATTGCCGCAATCCTTCTCGGCGGCGTGC
>CAZANF010000289.1:0-3241 GCA_964486425.1 uncultured Spirochaeta sp.
TACACTTGTCTGGTAGACAACATCAATATCCGGATCTGCAGCCAGCCGATCGGTATCCTGCGGCGGCACCGCCATGATTGCATCCGCTTCCCCCGTTTCCAGGGCTACAATACGAGCCGAAGCCTCGGGAACAAAAGTAAACTCTACATTCTCGATAGAGGGTACGGTCCTGTAGTAATTCTCGTTTCGTGATAATTGAATGCTCTCACCGCGATTCCAGCTTTCCATAACATAGGGACCGGTGCCAATCGGAACTTCAAAGGTCTCATCAGGACCCAGGCCTTCCAGCTGTGCAGGGCTTACAATTCCGATGAAGCTATGTGACAAATGGGAGAGGATGGGTGCAAAGGGCTCGGCAAGGGTAAGCTGGAGTGTATATTCATCCAGTGCCCGAATATCCTGAACGCTGCCAAGCAGAAATGAATATGCAGCCCCCACCTCCGGGTCTACAAATCTGCGCAAATTGATTGCAACTGCCTCGGCATTAAGCGGCTCACCGTCATGAAACGTTGCATCAGGCTGGATGTTGAATGTCCAGACAGTGCCGTCCTCGTTTGAGATCCAGCTCTCTGCAAGCATAGGAGAAAGACTTCCATCTTCTTCCATGTAGATAAGACGCTCGACTACATGTTCGGCAACCGTCGCTGCAGGTGCAGAAGTCATGTTGACCGGATCCAGGGATTCGGGCTCCGCCCCGATGGAAATGGTCAGCGTGTCATCAGTCTCGGCTACCTCAGGACCGCAGCCGGCAAAAGCAAACAGAACAGCCAAAGCTGCAACTAACAGAACAGCGCGAAAACCAGCACGAATAGAAATACCCATGTACACTCCTTTGTATATTTATACCATTAAAGAGAATAGATAAACGTTATACGGCTGTCAATAGAAATGAATAAAATCAGCTCCAGGGATCCCACAGCTGGACATTACACTGGAGCACTTCAGAGAAGATTTCCAAGGGATGGAGCACTACCGCCTCCTCTGCAACAGCCTCCTTGCAGCAGAGAATCTTTTCTTTACCCGCCGTTCGTACAAGCAATCCCTCGCTGCAGTCTGCATCTTCAGGGATGTCTCCGCCGGATACGGAGTATGCCGGCAGGGACCTGCCATTATAAACATAGTATGTTCTGCCGGTGGAACTGCGAGACAGTCTGGACGCATGCAAAGAGAACCTGTCGTAGATGCACATCCCCGGTACCGCAATATATGCACCTTGCTCCGTCTGAACAGACGGTGAGAGGACAATTACTACGCTCAGCAGTTCCGCACTGGACGGTATGCATAAATCAAACACAGCTCCATCCTCACTGTTAAGCTGAAGGCTCCCCCGCAAGAGATTTTCTACGGAATGGCGTACAATATCCAGACCGACTCCCCTTCCGGACAGACTTCGGGCATTGGATTCCGCTGCAGTAGTAAAACCGGGCCGGGTTATCAGCTGCAGTGCCTCGTCGGCTTTCCCGGTGACATGAATGCCTCGACCGTCATCGCCGATGATTATATGAATAGAGTTATTGTCCTGAACTGCAGATACCACTATTTCGCCTATCTCCGATTTTCCTGCCGCCGATCTTTCCGCAGGGAGCTCAATCCCGTGATCTACTGAGTTGCGGACAAGATGCAGCAGAGATTCACCAAGCACGCCGGCTACAGCCGGAGGGATTCTTACATCCGAATGGATAATTTTATAGCGCAGCTTTTTCCCCTGATTGGCCGCCTCCCGACGGGCTACCGGCTCCAGTGAGGCGAATACATCTACAATGGGAACAGCTCCCGAATGCGAGATGAGACGAGTCAGTTCACCGCTGATTCGCGCACCGTCATCTCCAGCCAGGCCCCCAATTTTGGCCAGCCCAAGCTGAAGACGTTCATACTCGCGCAGAGACAGCTGGAGCGAAACATCCTCAGTCCCCGAGAGCAGTGCAGGCTGGTACCGGGCAGCTGGCTGCAGCCGAGCCTTCATGAACCCGGTACTAAGCTCCTGCAGATGTACATGGGCTACTCCGGAGGTTGTCAACATGGATTCTATACGAGAGTCCGGCAAACTGGATCCGACAATAGCGCAGAAAACATCGTCCTGGTCGTTCTCTCCGCCATGCACGAGTACACTGGTAGTTTTTTCCAGGGTATGAAGCAGCAAATACCGTCGCTGGGCACGAAACTCGGGCTACTCGTTCAACCTTACAGAAATAAAAAACCAGTGCTCCGAACGCTGTGTCCCTTCATCTATGAAACGTGCTGTTTCCTCGCCGGAAACCTGCGCAAGCAGGACATCGATATCAACAGACCTGTCGCCAGATACCGGCTCTTTTTCTTCATCTGTTCGACCGACACCATTGACGACAGGTGTCATCCCGAAGGATGATTCCTGAAGCTTCCTGAAGCGTTCCTGCAGTTCAACCACCCTGTTCTGCAATGAACGCACATACTCCGGAGTTGCCGATTGTTCACCGGTACGCAGGGCATCCAGTTCATCCTCGATCTCTGCTGCGGGATCTGCCAGGGCAGGGATCTTCAGATAAGCCGCCTGGGATCGAATTGAATGGATATATCTGAACGCCTGGTGTACGGCCTGGGGATCTTTACCAATATGCTGCAGTGATTGAAGGAGGGATTGAAGCAGCTGTTCGCCATCGCGCCGGAATAATGCGGAGATACTCTTCATCAGGCCATCCTTCGCATTCGTTCCAGGTCGGATTCTATGGTTCGAAAGCGGAGCTGGATACGCTGCGCTTTCGAACGCAGTGCAGTATCCTGATCCTGTACAGCCAGAGCCAACACCGATTCGCTGCCTGGAACAGGACCCAATTCATCCAGTGTTCGCAGAATTTCATGTCGAACCGCTGCCGGATTCTTGCTGTAGACAGCAGCAAGCTCGCCTCCTGCCTGCTGAATACGCAGTAATCTCACCGCCTGCACTGCTGCACACACCACCAGTGATTCCGCATCATGAAGCGATTTGCGTACATAGGCGAACGCAGTGCGTCTCCCGCTCTTCCCCAGGGCTTCGACCGCACAGGCACGAACTGCCGGGTCCGTGCTGGATGCAGATAATTCACCCAGCGCAAAGACATCAGTCATACTGCTTCTTACAGGGTGTGTATGGGTTTCGGAAGGATTCTCCTCTGTTGCATATTTTCCGGTACGGTATAATGCAGAGAGTCCGGAGTATGCCTCAATCAGTCGCTCGATTGCAGGTGTGGAACAGCTGGAACCGCTGTGATCGGGATGCAGAAGCTTA
>CAZANF010000290.1:0-3227 GCA_964486425.1 uncultured Spirochaeta sp.
AAGTCCGTTGGAAGAATTCATGTCCTTGCTTATTGAAATGAATGAACACATTCCTAGAAAGTTGGCCAGTAGGATATTGCTGGTGAAAATTGAAGCAAACAGCAGGGATATTAATGGTATATTCGGACTCATTTTTTCGCTCCTTGCGGTGATGGATGTTCATTGCGGAGCATAATGCTTTTTACGCCCCACAGCAGCAGCCCCACGGCAAAGAATGCACTCGGGGGCATAACCATAATGGTCCATGGGGTGAATGTCTCCGGCAGCACCTGCACTCCGAACAGGCTGCCGAATCCCAGCAGTTCCCGGACAAAGGCGATCAGCATGAGTACTGCCATATACCCGAGACCGCTGGTGATCCCATCCCAGAACGAGGCGACGGGTGGATTCGATTGTGCGTAAGCCTCGGCTCGACCCATGATGATACAGTTGGTGATAATCAAACCGACATAAGGACCCAGTGCGGTATGAATCTCCGGCATATAGGCGCGCAGAAGTATATCCACAATTATTACGTAGAAGGCAATAATGAGTGTTTGAACGATCATGCGTACCTTGCGCGGAAACAGGCTTTTCATCAGCGATACGGTCATGCTGGTGAATGCGGTTACAAAAATAACCCCGATTGTCATAATAAAGGTATTCACCAGCAGGTTTGTAACCGCCAGCGTGGAACAGATCCCCAGTATCTGAATCAAGATAGGGTTGTTGTCCCATAAATTTTCCTTGAGTGTCTGCCCGGACTGACTCATGATTGACCTCCCCGTATCTCTTCCAATTGCCTGATTTGATCGTTTATAGTTGATACCATTGCCTCACTGGTACGGGTGGCGCCGTTGACCGCATCAATCTGTCCGGAATCCTGCGGGGAATCGCCGGCGGGATTCAAGTCGAAGTCCAAATCGGATGGAATTACCAGGCCGCGGAACTGCTGCTGGTAGGCAGCCTCTTCGATACGCCCGCCGAGGCCCGGGGTTTCATTGTGCTGAACAATCTCCAGACCGATAATACGCTCCAGATCCGCTGTAACGGCGATTACGCCGTTTATAGGCCCCCATAATCCTGATCCGTTGAACTCATATGCGTGTGCGGTCTGTTCGTCCACCGTAGTTGTAAAAATCCCGGTCTCTTCGTTGAACTCGAGGTCTTCGAAAATCTCCAGCAATTCTTCTTCTGTTTCGTAGTCGATTCCCAGGGCATTTACGACAGCCCGGCTACGGTTGAGCTGCTGGTTTAACCGTACCTGCTCCCGGGTGGCCTCATTACTGAAAGCCAGCAGCATAACCAGTACAAAGCTGATCAGGAAGGTGAACACCATGGTATACAGCATACTCTGTTTGTTCATGCCTCACCCCCTTTTACGGCTGCCGGTTTAACCTCAGGTTTGGGTACGGACGGCTTCTTTGGGACCGCCTTCTTTTTCGGCTTGGGAAACAATTCATCCAGCAGGGGGGCGAACATGTTTGCTATCATTACTCCGAAACTGGTGCCCTCGGGAAATCCGGAAAAGGTTCGAATGGTTATCGAGATAATCCCGATCATAAAACCGTACACCCATTGCGCTCCTGGTTTATTCGGACCCGAAACAGGGTCGGTTGCCATAAAAACCGTAACAAACAGCATGGATCCGGACATCATATATACCGACATGTGCAACAGGAAATCGATGAAGCCGGTGTCGGCGGGATCAAATCCTGGTATGAGTCCGGCCAGGTAGAAGAATGCCGAGGCTGTCAGCGCACCAAGAAAGGTTGCTGTAATAAGTTTCCAGTTGGCTGTTTTGGTGACCATGAGGTAGATCGCGGCAAGGATTATCAGAATGACAGGTCCTTCGCCGATGGATCCCGGACGAATGCCGAGGAGCAGGTTCAGCAATCCCGGGGCCTCGCCGGCAGCAATTGCCGAAGGGGATACCCAGCCGAGCAGGTTCTCTACCGCGGCATATGCACCCTCGTATACATGAGTTAAAGGGGTTGCTCCCGATACGCCGTCGACCATGTACTCACCGCCGCTGCCGAACAGTCCCGGCGCCATCCAGCGCTGCTGCAATGCAATCGGGAAGGAGATGTATACGAAAAGTCGGCCTGTAATTGCAGGATTGAATACATTGCGCCCGAATCCGCCGAAAACCTCTTTTCCGATGATTACCGCGAAGATAATACCGACGGCTGCAATCCATAACGGTACCAGCGGGGGCATTGCCAGTGCATAGAGCGCACAGGTAACCAGTACCGCTTCGCTGACCTTTTTCTTGCGCCCGCGTTCCATTACATATTCAGAAAGGATTCCGAATAAAAACACCACTGCGGTGATTGTCAGTACGCGCCAGCCATACATAAGGACTGAGTAGATGAATATGGGTATAAGCGAATACACTACACGCCGCATTATATCCTGTTTTTGGAATAATCCCTTTTTGGCCACGTCTCCTCCTAGAGTTCAATTGCTGTATGCATATAATACTAAACGACTCCGACCGAGTATACAACGCCTATGGTCATTTACTCAACAATTATGATAATATAAGTCAGGTAAAAACCACTTTTTTATTGGTGGTAAATTGATTACATTTGATGCGGAGGTAATAGTACGAATGAATGACAAACAGCAGTTTGGTGCACTGGATGACATTATCGACGAGGCGGGAATCGGTGTTCTTGCCACAGTAGATTCGGATGGTCGTCCCCATATGCGGTGGATGACCGCAGGAACGGAAAAAAGTCGGCCTGGTGCGATTTTCTGTGTATCGCATCGGGATGCGGGAAAAATTTCACAGATTGAATCGGATTCACATGTTCAGTGGCTCTTCAGCAGCGGTGACAGGACGGCAACCGTGAACGGGCAGGCAAGTATCGTCGATAATCCCGCCGTCCATGCAGGGGTAATTGAACTGTTGGGCGGTCGCCTGGAGAGATTCTGGAAACAGGGGCTTGAACCCGACAATATCGTTGTACTTGAAACAATCATCGGTGACATCGATATTCAGTAAACATCATTACAATAACTATAACAGGCTAGGAGTGACGCATGAAAAAAGAGCGTAAGGACGAGTTGAATCGGCTTGGCGGTGAGCTGCTGCATACAATGCTGCGGGATATGCTGCTGATCCGGCGCTTTGAAGAAAAATCAGCCCAAATGTACGGGCTAAAAAAGATCGGCGGCTTCTGTCATTTGTATAATGGACAGGAGGGTGTTGCTGTCGGGACCGCCCGGGCTTTGGACAAGGA
>CAZANF010000291.1:0-3200 GCA_964486425.1 uncultured Spirochaeta sp.
CACCCTGCAGTGCCGTCTCCGTATCAGCGATTTCAAGCTCCGGATTGATGTAGTCCACTGCCCATACAGCAGGATCCCCGCCGCGTTGTGCGAAAATGCGTTCGGCTAACGGTTCGAGTCCCCGTTCCCGTGCAACAGTGGCACGAGTGCGGCGTTTTTGCCGGTATGGAAGGTATAAATCCTCAAGGACGGTCAGGCTCGCAGCAGCCATTATCGCCTTTTCAAGTTCCGCAGTGAGCTTGTCCTGTTCCCGAATTGAGTTCAGTATGGTGGATCGCCGGTTTTCCAGTTCAGTCAGCCTGGTTATCCAGTCCCTGATACTGATAATCTGTACATCCTCCAGCCCGCCGGTTCGTTCCTTGCGATAGCGGGCTATAAAAGGAACCGTGGCCCCTTCATCCAGTAAAGCAGCGGTGGATACCACCTGCGAGGCGGTAATTCCGGTCTCGATGGAGACGCGGTCGAGAATCTTCTGTGCAGTAGCCATGAAGGCAATTCTACACGTGCTGTGGTATTTGCGGAAGAGGGATCAGTCGGGTGATGAACAGATTTTTCAGTCCGGCTTCTGCTCTATCTCCTCAAGGGCTTCCCAGCGCTCAAACAGGGCCTCGAGCTTGCGTTCGCTTTGAGCCAGTTCATTGCTGAGCTGTGCTACGTTATCTCCCTCCTGACGGTAGAGCTCCGGATCGGACATCAGCTCATGGATCTCCTGTATGCGGAGCTCAAGCGAGGCGATGCGCTCCGGTATTTTCTCAAGCTCCTGAGATTCCTTGTAGCTGAGTTTTCGCTCACGTCTGACCGGCCGCCGGGTTCGGGTTTTATCTGAGTTATCATTATCGGCTGATGCCTCGACAGCCTCTGATAAAAAGCGCCGGCGCCAGTCGGAATATCCCCCGACATACTCCTGAATTGACCCGTCGGGAGCGAATACCAGACAGTCGGTTACCACATTGTCCAGGAACTCCCGGTCGTGGCTCACCAGCAGTACGGTTCCGGTATAGTTCAGCAGCATATCCTCCAGCAGATCCAGGGTTTCCATATCCAGGTCATTTGTAGGCTCATCCAGGATGAGCAGGTTGGAGGGTTGGGCAAACAGCTTTGCCAGCAGCAGGCGGTTGCGCTCGCCGCCGGACAGTATTTTAACTGGATTTCGCGCACGGTCCGGATCGAACAAAAAGTCCTGCAGGTATGCGTTTACATGCTTCGGTTTGCCGCCGACGATGATCTGATCATCTCCGCCGGTAAGGTTCTCGATCACTGTCTTGTCCGGATCCAGTTGACTGCGCATCTGGTCAAAGTATATCGGCTGAAGGTGGGTCCCGGTACGGACCTCCCCAGATTGCGGGGTGAGCTCGCCCAGCAGCAGGCGTATGAGGGTGGTTTTACCGGCTCCGTTCGGGCCGACGATTCCTACCTTGTCACCGCGCATAATGACGGTTTCCAGGCCCTGGATAAGCGGCTTTTCCCCAGCTGTATCCGGATAGCTGAAGCTTAAGTCTTTTACCTCGACAACCAGTTTCCCGGATCGTCCGGCATCCTCGGCACGCAGTTGAATATTTCCCTGGCGGCTGCGACGTTGCCGGAACTCATCACGCATTTTCATGAGCGCCCGTACGCGGCCTTCATCCCGGGTGCGTCGCGCCTTGACCCCCCGGCGGAGCCACGCTTCCTCTGCCGCAAGCTTCTTGTCAAAGGCAGCCCGGTGTTCGGATTCAGACTTGAGCTGCTCATCCCGACGGCGTAAAAACTCCTCATATCCGCAGTCAAAACTGAACAATCTGCCACGGTCCAGATCCGCAACCCGATTGGCCACTGCCTTGGCGAAGGCACGATCATGGGTTATCAGCAAAAGGGTTTTAACCTCGCGCTTGAGATAGTCCTCAAGCCAGATGTTAGTGTCGATATCCAGGTGATTGGTTGGTTCATCCAGCAGCAGGATGTCCGGGTGGGCTGCCAGCGCCGCAGCAAGCATTACCCGACGTCGCCCGCCGCCCGACAGGATGGAGAAATCCGCTTCCGCTTCCATGCCAAGCCGTGAGAGAAACTTGCGTGCATCGACCTCGGAATGGGCAGCTGGAATCGCCGCCTCCATGCAGTATTCCAGTGCATTGCCGCGGAAATCTATCTCTGATTCCTGTTCCAGATAGGCTACATTTACCTCCCGGGAGATTGCTGCATCCCCTTCGTCCGGGATATGCCGTCCGGCAATAAGCCGCAGCAGGGTAGACTTTCCGACCCCGTTACGACCTAGCAGGCAGAGGCGATCTCCCTCCTGGATGTGCAGATCAATCCCCTCGAATAAAGGCTCGTCGCCGAAACGCAGATGTACATTCTTTAAGCTGATCAGTGCCACCGGTCCTCCTGAGGAGCCACTATAACAGAATTAGGGCCTGTATGTAATGTGCAGTGATTACAGCGATGTGCGATCACCCCAGAGCTCTTGCAAGCGGTCATCCCGGCCGCAGCGGCTGCGATAGAAGGTGTTGCGGATGGGATTCTTCCGGTAGTAGTCCTGATGATATTCCTCGGCAGGGTAGAAGGCTTCGAACTCAATGAGCTCGGTGACTATCTCTCCGGAAATGATACCGGATTCTGCTAGTTCACGCCGGCTGCGGCGAGCAATCTCTTCCTGCTGATCGCTGTGATAAAAGATGGCGCTCCGGTAATGGGGGCCGCGGTCACAGAACTGTCCCTCTGCATCCAGTGGATCAATGTTTACCCAGAATATATCAAGAATCTCCTGGTAGCTGATAATCTCGGGATCATAGGTTATCTGTACCGTTTCTATGTGATTCGTGGTCCCGGATGCGACCTGATCATAGCTGGGGTCGACCGCTTCACCCCCGCTGAATCCGGATATTGTCGAGATTACCCCGTCTGTTTTATCATATGGGGGTTCCATACACCAGAAACACCCGCCGGCCAGGGTTGCGCGCTCATAGCGGTCATCATGGGGCGGCGGAGTATACCCGGATTCAGATGCAGACCTGGAAGACTGCGGCTCGGCAGCACCGTTACTGAAAAGCGGCGCCGGTAATAACAGTAGCAGGATCAGGAGAAGCCTTTGCAAGATTAAAATATGATTAATTTTCATATATATAAACTACTATAGAATGTGCCGATCGTGTAGACAAATTATTCTTGTGTGGCAGCAAAACGACACCCGAAAATCACGCAACTACATACTGCCGCGGTAAATC
>CAZANF010000292.1:0-3198 GCA_964486425.1 uncultured Spirochaeta sp.
GGTCAGGTGCGGCGCAGTTCGGGGTTCTTTTCTATTGCTTCGCCTTGTCCGACAGGCGGCGGTACGGGATCGATTAGTGACAAGCCATGTAAAGCATGCGGCGGTAACGGAGTAACACAGAAGCGTCAGCGGATCAAGGTGACTATTCCTGCAGGTATTGAACATGGAAAGCGCATACACATACCCGGACAGGGTGATGCCGGAAAGAACGGCGGTCCTGCGGGTGATTTATACGTGTATATTGTTGTTCGACCGCACGATTATTTCGCGCGTCGCGGGAACGACGTGTACTGTGCCATTCCGATTTCTGCCGCTCAGGCAGCCCTTGGCGACGAGATATCCGTAAAGACACTGGATGGGAAGCAGGTTAAGGTAAAGATTCCGTCCGGTACGCAAAACGGAAAAGTGCTGCGACTGCGAAATGAGGGGATTCCGTATCTGCACAGCAGTTCCCGCAAGGGGGATATGTATATTCAGATACGTGTGCAGATTCCTGCCAAGGTATCCGGAAGGGTCAAGCAGCTGTATCAGGACCTTGCAGATGCGGAAGGAATTGATCGAACCCCGAGTCCTCTCCCGTTAAAGGATTTGTAAAGCCGGTATGGATGAGTTCCGATAATGGGGGTGGAGGCTGTTTGTGCATTCACTTAAAAGAATTACTCGATTTGTATATACGACACTGCTGTTTTTGACGGCGGTGTCATTTTTGACTGCATCGGACTATATTCATTCCGTTGATCCCGAAGATTATCCGGCTTCCGAGTGGGAGCACGGTGATCGGGACGCGGACGGCGAAACCGATTATGTAGCCCTGCAAAACTCGCAGGGAAGAATGATTCAGGAAGCATATGATGTAAATTATGATGGCCTGCTGGATGATTTTTACTTTTACGACGAAGGAGAGCTCATTCGTCGGGAACTTGATACTGTTCACGACGGGCAGATAGATATGTGGGTATATCTGGTTCAGGGCCACCTCATTGAAGAAATCCGACGAGACACAACCGGCGACGGCGAAGCTGATTTTGTCAGGAAGTATAGCGAATAAAGGGCGTTTACCAGTGCTTATCTCCAACGCACAAGCCGTGCTTGAATCAATCCGTACCGGCAGCGGAAAAGTACTCTATGTACAAACCGGTCGTACAAATCAGCGAATAGACGCTATTATTCGTGCAGCCAAAGCCAGGCATATTGCAATCCAAACTGTCTCAGCCGATGAACTGAACGCTATGGTCGGTGAGCGACATAGAGGGGTTGTACTGGATACAAATGCTGCGACGGGTGAGGCAGCCCGCAGGAAGGGTCGTGGGGCATCTTCAGCAGGGTCTGAAGCAGTCATCGGGACCTCTGTTCCCTACGAGGAATGGCTAAAGGATTTTGCGGAATCTACTGCAATGCTGGTATTTCTGGACGGGATTACCGACCCGCATAATCTGGGCGCTATCCTGCGCAGCGCCGACATTTTTCAGGCTGATGCAGTGGTTATTCCAAACCGGCGCAGCGCTGCAATCACCTCTACCGTTGTTGAAATCAGCTCCGGGGCTTCTCATTATGTGAGGCTTTTCCAGGTCACCAATCTGAATCGAGCTGTCCAGCAGGCGCAGAAAGAAGGGTTCTGGATATATGGAGCGGATATGAATGGGACCGCTGCTTCTGAAATTGATTTACACGGAAAAGTCGGTTTGATAATGGGAAGTGAAGGCTTCGGTTTACATCAGCAGACAACCAAGCTATGTGACGGTATTGTTTCCATCCCGATGCGGGGCAATGTCGACTCTCTCAATGTATCGGTAGCCGCCGGTGTACTCATGTATGAAGTTCGCCGGCAGCATGGATGGAAGTAATAGCAGGATTGCAGGTGACGCTATCGGCTCGACTGAAGTACCCGTAACCCAATATCGGAGCGATACTGCATGCCGCGAAACTCCAGTCCCTCAAGCTGCTGATACGCTGTTGCCCTCGCTTGTTCAAGGGTGTCCCCCCAGCCGGTTGCGGTAAAGCAGCGCCCGCCGTTTGTCAGAACCGTCCTGTCCTCGCTGAACAGGGTTGATGCATGATAGATCATGCCGTTGTCCTGGCGACCTGGAGTAATCCTGGCTGGTAAATGGCGGGGATATTCCCCGGGATATCCCGGGGCCGCCGCTACTACGGTTACGGCTGCATTATAGGCAAGCTGAATCTCCGGCAGGGCTCCGTCCAGGAGGCTTTTGCACATGCTGCCGAAATCCCCGTCAAGCAGCGGCAACAGGATCTGCGTTTCCGGATCTCCAAATCGAACATTATACTCCAGCAGTTTTGGTCCATCACCGGTAATCATAAGTCCAAAATAGAGCACTCCGGCATACGCGAGGCCCTCCTTCCGCAAAGCATCATGGGTGGGCTGGATTATTGTCTGTATTGAGGTCTGCAAGTCCTTGTCGCTGAACCATGGAACCGGGGTAATTGAGCCCATACCTCCGGTATTGGGTCCGGTGTTCCCGTCTCCGGCTTTTTTATAATCTGCACAAGGCGGCAGCAGGAGATAGTCCTGTCCGTTGCTTAGGGTAAACAGGGACACCTCGAATCCGTTCAGGTAATCCTCGACAACAATCGTATCGCTGCGCAGAACTGCTTCAGCAAAGGCTCGTAATTCCTCACGATCAGCGGACTCCAGAACCCCTTTCCCGGCAGCCAGTCCGCTTTTTTTCAATACGACCATACCGGGACGTTTCTCCAGTTCAGCTTCGAGCTGGTCCATGGTATGGACGGTTGCCGCCGCAGCAGTTGGAATACCGTTTCGAAGCATAAAATCCTTGGAGAAAGATTTGCTGCCTTCCAGTTGAGCAGCCTGCTCGTGCGGACCGAAGGCAGGAACCCCTGCTGCAGCAAGGGCGTCTACTACTCCATCGGTTAATGGCTGCTCCGGTCCCACAAAGACCCAGTCAATCCGGTGTTTTCTGCATGCGCTTATCAGGGTTTCCCATTCAGGATCGGCGAGGGGTGCAGGAATATTCTCTGCCGCATCTGCGGTTCCTGCATTGCCCGGGTACGCAAATATTTTGCCGACTGATTTTGATCTTGCCAGAGCCCATACCAGGGCGTGCTCCCGGCCGCCGTTTCCCATTACCAACACGTTCATGAACTGTCTCCTTTGGTTCCTTTGCGCATATTCGACACGGTTTATTGCGAGATCGAATCCATAAATTCAAATATAACCCC
>CAZANF010000293.1:0-3189 GCA_964486425.1 uncultured Spirochaeta sp.
CCGAGAAGGTTTGTAAGCCGCTTCCCAACAAGAATAGTATTGCTATCGTACCTGTAGATATACGCTGAATAAAAGTCATTCTGGAACCTCCAATTAAAATAGAGACAGGGTTGTTTCTAACCCTGAATTAACCTGCCATGGTGAATCTGAATCGCTGTATGGATCATATCGCAGATCATACAGCAATGTGATAATTGCCGGTCCCGCATGGTAATTGATTCGCGCACCGATTACTGCATGCTCGGCGGAGAAAATTTCCTGTACTGTCTCCAGGCGATTTTTCTGATAGAAGGCCTCGGCAGTCATTCCCGGCAGCAGACCACCACCAAGGCTCAGGGATGCTTCGAGTTCAGGCAGCAGACCTTGAGATGCGTCTGGAACGAAAGGTCCCGAGATTCCGGCACTAAACACAAAGGCCCCATCAAGCAGAGATACCCCGGTATTTGCAAGCCAGCCTATATATCCAGGCTGGGTAACCTCGCCACTGTACACCTGGTAGCGATCGACTCGATACAAGTCATAGGTCCGGTCAAAATATACCGCCTGAAAGTTCTCTCCCAGGAAGCGTAGTTGGGCATTGAAGGGCAGGATGCTGATAAAGCTTCCGCCTGTACCGATCATTGCTCCTACTGCTTGATTCTGGGCTACTACATCACCGTATACAGCAAGATCTACTACAGGGTTGCTGATTAATGGCTGCCGGATATCTATGCCCCATACAGCAGCCAGGGCGTCGCCGTCGGGTTCCAGCGCCGGATCCTCGCCAAAATAGTTGCTGTCCGGTGTTGTTTTTACAATAAAGTAAGGATCTCGATCCACCACAGCAGTGAATCCTACCTGAGTGCTGGTGAGCAGTGGTATATCGGTATATACCATCGGGCGTGCATAGATTCGTCCGCCGAACAGATCCAGCTTAGCCAGATTTGCGGTGAAGGTCTGAATTCCAATTACCGGAAAATCGAACAGTGCTCCGTCGACATTCAACTGCAGTCCGAAAAACCGCCGCTCGGGAAAGAAGATTCCGTTACTGTAATTACCGAGTATAAATCCGTTACCCAATGATGCACCTGACAGGGTTCCCATAGCTGCATACAGCGGGTCTCCGAAACTTCCCCAGCTGATGTAACGGATCTTGGGCAGATACAGCGAAAGAAAATCCTGTCCTTTTTCAGGCTCCGGGATCCAGTCCTCCTGCCGTATTGTAAAGCCGTCGTCTACATTGTGATCTCCGGAGAAGGTGTAATTTAATGTAACGTCCAATCCTACGCCTAGTTTTCCGATACGGAGCTCCGGAGCCAGCCGCAAGCTTTGATATGTATAGGTAGGAGGCATATCACCGCCGTCATATTCCGGATTAGGGAATGTTTGTACTCCGATACCGACATCCAGACCTAAATCGGTCCGGGAAGAATCTTCCGGTGTCTCCTGTGCGGACAGGAATGGGATACACCAGATGAACAGCAAGAGAAACACAGCGATTCTGCTACGCGAAGCTATCATAATTTCCTCCTAATGCATGCTGATATGAATATAATGCGCAATACTGTTAAATTCCATGTGTCAGGAAATACCTTACCATGTAATGATTGCAAAAACACTCCCGGTGAGCCCGAAATCCCAGAAAGTTCCCGCTATATCATTAACCTTTTGTCGACTGATGCCGAGCTGCAAATCCCCTCCGGCATGGATGTGAGATTCATTTTGAATTGATACATGGTAGCCTAACAGCAAGGAACTGGTCCATGTACCGGAATCGGAATCCATCTGAAGCGAAAGATCGGGTCCCTGTTGGAGAGCTGCTGCAGGGATGAGATCGTATGTTGTTTCAATATCTCGATATACTCGTAATCCGGATCCGATTGATGAGCGCCAGTCATGGGCTTCTGTTTTAATCGACAGCCGCGAATCCCATTCCGCATCCAGATGTAGCTCCATGGATCCCGGTCGGGAAAACTGTGAGTGGGCACGGGGGTTTATTCGTACCTCATGCTCCGGTCGTGTGTGAGATACTCGCAGTACGGCAATGTAATCATCAATATCATACCAGGTAAAATACCCGTGGCTTCCCAGGCCTCCGAAAATATTGGTTGCCCGGTTTCTGAGTGAAATTTCTGCAGTGGTTCTGTCTATCTGCGAATCAGGAGAGGACGAAAGCCGGCGGGACAGCTCCAGCTGTACGGCTTGGGGTATCCAGATATCAGCAATATCGGTAAACGGGGCTCTGGCAATTTCCAGTTTATGTTGATAATCCGCTACAGCCTGACTGTCTCCGGATTTTCTCTGCAGCGGAGTTTCTGCGAACAGGTCATAACCGGGTATCCGCAGGATGTATTCACTGTACGGGGCTGAAAGATCCAGGCCGACAGCGGTATTTTCTGCAAACCCGAGCCAGCCGTATTGGATAGGTGCTGAATGCTCCGGACGCATTATTGTAAAGTGACGTGAATGCCCATATAGCAGCTGTGTGTCATATGTTCCCATCATCCCTGTATGCAGCTGAAGATCGATATCCCAGGCAGTACTGCGCTGGTTCAGACCGGCCGAGTCAGGAACTGCGAAGGCTGAATTTATCATCTCCATAGCTGCGGTAGATCCGGCAGATTTTGAGGTTCCCAGGCTGCTTTCTATCTTATGTCTGATGATACGCTGTGAAACCGGTCTTTCAGTATTCGGAATAAGCAGACGGTAATCCTCGGCAAAGGTGCTGCCATACTGTTCATAGGGCAGCGGGGGAGCGCTGTTCTGCGAAACCGTATTCCATACCGTCTCCATTCCGAAGAAGGGGGCTGCAACCGGGCCTATCCCGGCATACCATTGCCAGTCCTGGCGAAGCATTTCTGCGGATAACCGCCCGTCTCTTCCACCGGCGAGAAACAGTGGCCGGCTGCCGTCATTGAGCTGCGCCCATAAAAATGTGCGTCGCCGTCTGTTCTCGGCAGTATTCCCGGAAACAGCGTATGAGTCGATAAACTGCAGCCCGGGACCGCTGGCAAGCTTGCCTGCTGCCGCCGGAGAGCGGGCGGCTGGGGTTCCGATACGAGGGATATGCAGGTCTTCACGCGATTCCCTTAGCGGATATGCCAGTGTGTGTTGAATCTCCTGCAGTCGGAATTGGTCTGCAGCAGCAGCCCTTGCACCCGCCTGCAGGTACAGGTTTGCTATACCGATTCCACCGGACAGGGATAAACG
>CAZANF010000294.1:0-3188 GCA_964486425.1 uncultured Spirochaeta sp.
GTAGCCGGTGCCGAAGTCGTCTATTGCGATGCAGACCCCCAGAGAATTCAGTCGGTGCAGCATGGCGATGGCAGCTTCCGGGTTGTCCAGCACGCTGCTTTCGGTAATCTCGATATGCAGGCGTGAGGGGCTCAGTTCGTAACGCTGCAGGGTGCTGGTGATGTGTGGAACCAGGGAGCTCTCCCGCAGCTGTCGCGCCGAGAGATTGACGGCGACCGGAAACTCGGGCAGCCCGATTGCACTCCATGACCTGGTGGCGGCACAGGCCTGTTCGATAACCCAGCTGCCTATCGGGACGATAATCCCGGATTCTTCGGCTATGGGTATAAACTCTCCCGGGCTGATACTGCCCAGCTCACTGTTGTTCCAGCGCAGCAGGGCTTCGGCGCCGATAATCCGTCCGTCGGCGGCAATCTGCGGCTGGAATACAAGGTGCAGCTCGTTTTTTTCCATTGCGGCGCGCAGATGTCCGAGCAGTTTCATCTTCCGCATGGCATTTATCTGCATCTGCCTGGTGTAAAAACGATACACATTACGTTCCCGTTTGCCTTCCGAAAGGGCGCTGTCCGCACGGATCATGAGCTGTTCCGCTGTGTCGGCATCCTTGGGGTAGATGCTGATACCTATGCTGCAGCTGAGATGCAGGGTGTGTTCACCTATTTCATAGGGAGCATTCATTTCGGCAAAGATCTTTTCGGCGACGACCGCGGCATCGGTTTCCTGCTTCAGCTGTGTCAGAATGATGGCAAACTCGTCCCCGCTGAACCGGAAGAAATAATCGCTGGAACGCACCCGGTTTTTGATGCGCTGGGCAAATGCGGTCAGTACCTTGTCGCCGACGTTATGGCTGATCCCGTCGTTTATTCGCTTGAAGTGATCCAGATCGATAATGAGCAGACCGCAGATTTTCTGCAGGCTGCCGCGCTGCGCTTGTGAAATGGTCTGCTGCAGGCGTTCGATAAGGGCCTGGCGGTTCAGGAGTCCGGTTAAATCATCATGGTAGGCCAGGAAAGCCAGCCGATCCTTGGTTGATACCAGTTCTCTGCTCTCGCGGACGAACTCACGGATAACCGCCGCAGTACTGAAAATAATAAACAGGGTGAATCCGACCGGCATGAGATGCTGTCCCCACATTTCCTCTTTTGTATCTCCCAGATAGTACGGGAGATACTCCAGCAGAAAGATAGCGAATACGAAAACTACGCCTGTCAGAATCAAACCGACAAACAGCCACTGGCGGGAGTAGCGCATTTCCAGCACAAGGAGGATTGTTCCGGCAAGGGCTGCCCAGGCTAGAACCAGGGTGCGCAGATGCCACAGGGGGCCGATTCTCTGCGGTGTCCAGAATAAGGGGGGGTGAACAAGAATAGCAATAATCAGCAGGATCGAGAGGCTGCCGGTGGTTATCAATATGATAAAAGCAGTTCGCTGGCGCTTGCTTTCGGGCCGCATAATATCAAAGATGAAGTAAAGATATAAAATAATCCCGATGAGGCTCAGGATTCGCTGGGCACTGAACAGGCTTAAATCCGGAATGAGGAATTGTTCCGCGGATGGCTGCAGCAGACTCAAGGTGATATACACCGTGGCAGTGAAGGAAATAAGGAATAGCGGCAGATAGTAGCGCTTGAATGTCTGCAGCGACAGGTAGAGATAGAGTACGCTGCCGGAAAGGGTTATCCCGAGTGACAACATAAAAAGGAGTGGAGAAAGCGATGATGCTGCGCCGTTCATGATAACAGTGTAGAGCAGCTCTGCTGCCGACTGCAATAGCAATTTCCGCTAATGCGCCGATAATGGCCCGGTGTGACACTCGCCTTCGTAGCAGTACTGCGGAGAGCTGCCGGGGAGAACGATAGCATTAACCGGTACCTGGTCGGCATGAATCTCGTGATTGGTGTAGATTGTAAAGAAATGTCCCTGCTGGATTATGCGGGCGATGTTGGCGAAATCCTGCTGCAGTCCCGGCAGAAATCCGGTTTCAATGCGGGTTCTGTTGGACCGGATGGCCTGTCGGGTGTACACCAGTTCGATGAGCCCGAGTGTCGAGGGATAGGGATTATCGAAGGATGCTGCCGGAATCGGGAAGAAGTCGGGGTTTACAGACTCCACCCAGCGGCTGCCGCCGGTATTGAACAGCGACAGCATGCGAAAAGCGGCGTCATAGTGCGGCTGCATCGCAAACGAGTACTCGTAGAGGGTGTCGGCAAGCAGGGTGAATGCGGCAGCGTCGCGGGCGTAGCGCTGTGTGGATCTGTTTCCGCTGCTGATGCTGTGATACAGGAATCCGTTTGTACGCAGTTTCCGGTCGATAGTAAAGAAGATCTCTACCGCTCGATGCCGCAGGAACGGAAGCTGGAGGCTGCGCGCTGCGTTAGCCAGGGCAACCCCTGCAAGGCAGTTTGCATCCGTGAGTATGGTGCGGTCCAGTTCGGGCTGCGGGCGGCGGGTAATGCAGGAATGCAGATGAGCACGCAGCACAGCCGCCGCGGAAGGTATGGCTGTGTACAGCTGTGCGGTTGCCGGTTCCTGTGTGCCAACGGGGTTTTGAATAATATGATAGCGGTCGTTGTGCAGCATCGGGTCGATGAATGAGTATGCGTCGTTCAGGATCCGCCGCTGCTCCTGATTCAGTGAGTCCGCCAGTTCATCCGGGCTCCACAGTGCACCTGCCCCTTCTATTCCGTTTATGTCGGCATCTATGGAGGCGCCGTAACAGTCGCCGATGCGGAAATCCCGTTCCAGGCACCTGACAATCCCGAGGGCGACGGCCCGGTAGCCGCGGTTCGGAAATATATGTTCGGCAATACTGTATACCCACAGCTGCATGGCCTGATCAATCAGCAGCTTCTCGAAATGCGGGATATTCCATTCCCGGTCCACACAGTAGCGGAAGAAACCGCCGCGCACGTGGTCATGCAGGCCGCGCATGGCCATGGACTGCAGGGTGGTATTGATGATTCCCGCGACGGCAGGGGTCGGGGAGTAACAGTAGCGGTAGAAGAGAAACAGCAATGTCGAGTACGGGGGAAATTTTGCCCCCTCCCCGAATCCCCCGTGCATAGCATCGAATTGCGATGCTATGGTTGCCAGGGGATCGCTTTGTGTCTCGACCTCGTTTTCATCCTGCGACCAGCTTATCGAAAAATGCGCCAGCTGATCCGAGTTATCCCGATGAAAGGCGAATA
>CAZANF010000295.1:0-3187 GCA_964486425.1 uncultured Spirochaeta sp.
ATGCAATAAATGGCATTTTGAGAAACAGAAAAGCAGAATTTCAGGTGTCGTTTTGTTATTACTCAACAAGGCTGCAGGACACTCATCAAAATCTGCAAAATATCTTTTCGCCACGGCCAACTCGGTGTAGAATGCCGCATGCCGAGTCTTCACAGTACGCTTGAGCAGCAGGGTCTCACCCATCTGCTCCGGTTTGAGAAAATCCGTGCCGAAATGATCATCGCCTCCCTGCGCTGCAGCTTTTTTGCAGGGGCCTTGAGCCTGCACCTCATGAGCCTGTTGATACAGCGACGAGAACTCGGACTGGATAGCTTTATTATTGTCGGTGCACTGGCATTCAGCATCCTGGCCATTGTTGAATTAAGAATGATCCGCTCCCGTGTTCCCCTCAGCGGCACACCTGAAAAGAGGTTACGGCGTCTGGGACACATATATTATACAATGGTAATTCTTTTTGATGCCGCCATTATATCTGCCTACATAACGAGCGCATATCGAACTGCACTTGACCCTGCTTCCTCAGGTCTGTTCCCGATCAATCCGGTACTCATCTTTGCCGGTGGATTTCTGGTTTTAACCATGCTGTATCTGGTTCTGGACATATTCCGATTCAGTACAGCTACAACCATCTACAGCTCCGCAGTCTTCATTAGTGCCTATTTCGTCTCCGCTGCCTTGCTTGATATCAACCACACCGACGTAGTATTCCGGCGCAGCACCGTAGTGTATCTGGCAGCGGCAGCCCTGACTGCATTACTCGCCGGGCTTATTTCACGAGAAATCTTTCGGATAACGGTATTGAGTAAACGGCAACAGCAGCTGGAGCGTTTTCTTCCGCAAGCCCAAACCCTGAATTATATTCACTCAGCCAACGCTTTGCTGCCTGGTGGAGAAAAGCAAACCATCACCATACTTTTTGCTGATATCCGCGGCTTTTCTACCATGAGCGAGCAACTGTCGCCACTGCAGACAATTGAGTTTCTTAACGAGTACTTCAGTCGCATGGTGAACCCTATCTTTGATAACCACGGGATACTGGACAAATACATCGGTGATGGTATCATGGCTCTATTCGGCGCCCCCTACGGCGGTGATTCCGATGCAGACAATGCCGTGAAGGCTGCCCTGGAGATGCAGCAGCAGCTGCTGTTGTTCAATCGCGACCGGCTCACTCAAAAGCAGCCTGAAATTCAGATCTGCATCGGTATCCATACAGGCGAAGTCATCCTTGGAAACATCGGCACCGAACGGCGGCTGGACTATACCGCCATCGGAGACTCCGTGAACACCGCCGCGCGGCTGGAACAGTTGAACCGCAAGTTAGGAACCTCCATTCTTATTTCAAGTCACACCAGGGCCGCTCTTTCCAACAGCTATTCGATGGAAGATCTGGGGCACCATCTTGTAAAGGGCCGCAATGGCCAGGTGCATATCTTCAGTCTGCGCTAATCCGCAGCCTCCACTACAGCGGCTGCACAGGCTCCCCCAGGGACATCATCTGACCCGGTCGACGGTGCCGTTGAATGCTGTCCTCGTACCATCGTCGATATAAATCGCGCATATAGTCGATCTCATTCAGCTGATTCTCTATAATATCCCCGGCAAGCTCCTCGACATCCTCATGCTCCGCAATCTCCCACCGGAGCAGCATACGCGATGTCATAACCGCCTGCATGTGATGCATTTGCATATCCTCCAGAAAAACCATATCGGCTTCGTTCGGATCCAATCCTTCAAGGCTTCGCATCATCGGCCGGTATTCCCTGTCCACCTCCGTGTCCGGGTACCACTCCTCAAGCCATTGTCTCATAAGCTCAATCTCCCGTGTCTGGGTTGCAACAATTGATTCCAGCAGCTCGACCATCTTCTCCCGCTCAGTAATCTCCAACAGCTCGCGAGCACGATCTACCGCCTCCTGATGATGCGGGATCATCATTGCCAGATATTCAGCCTCGGATTCTACTCCATGCTGCCGGCCCATCATGCTGCCGGCCCATCATGCCGCCGCCGCGGGAAAAAACAACCCCGCCGGTCAGTAGAAAAACTGCCGCCGTCAACATGACCCTTCGCAGCAGCATCCTTGTAATACATCTGTCCATTGCTGTACCTCCTTGCATTCACTACCTGTATATAAAGTCAGGAATCCATCTCGCAGAGTAAAGCCCAAACAGGGACAGTCCCCCATTCACTACGGGGACTGTCCCCTCCTTCCCCTCTCTTCTCTCTGTCTTTCTTGACTTCGAAAAGCTGCACACGTAGTTTTAATACAGGAGGAGTCACACATGAGCAAAGACCACGAATATGAGCATCATGATCACACAGAACATCATCGTGTGATGATTCAGGATTTCAAGCGAAGGTTTTATGTCACCCTGGTGCTGATGATTCCGGTGCTCGCACTGGCGCCGCTGATTCAGGATGTGCTAGGCTACAGCCTTTCCTTTCCCGGCTCAGACTATTTCGTATTCGCCCTGGCTACACTCATTTTCTTCTATGGGGGCTGGCCGTTCCTGTCCGGCTTCTTCTCTGAGGTGCGCAGTAAATCACCAGGGATGATGACATTGATTGCGCTCGCCATAACCGTTGCCTACATCTACAGTGCGGCGGTCACCTTCGGCCTCGACGGCAGTCCTTTCTACTGGGAGCTTGCAACCCTTATCGCCATTATGCTGGCCGGTCACTGGATCGAGATGCGCTCCGTGCTCAGTGCCTCATCCGCACTGGAGAAGCTTGCCCAGCTCATGCCCGGGGAAGCCCATCGGAAGGTGAGCGATTCAAACGATTCATACGAGGATGTGCCGCTATCAGAAATTCAGAAGGGGGATACCCTGCTGATCAAGCCCGGAGAAAAGGTACCGTCGGACGGAAAAATCACATCCGGCAGCAGCTATTTTGATGAATCAATGCTTACCGGTGAGTCCAAACCGGTACATAAAGAAGAGGGAGATCAGCTCATCGGCGGCTCGGTAAACGGCGACGGATCAATCGAGCTGAAGGTGGAAGGATCAGGCGACGACTCCTACCTGGCCAAGGTAATCAGCATGGTAAGGGAAGCCCAATCTGCCAAATCCCGTACCCAGGCGCTGTCGGACCGCGCTGCCTTCTGGCTCACCATTATTGCAATCACGGTAGGTGTGGTAACCCTCGCTTCCTGGCTTGCAGTTGGACAGGACCTCCAGTTTTCCAT
>CAZANF010000296.1:0-3179 GCA_964486425.1 uncultured Spirochaeta sp.
TAGGCCCGTTTATACACCCTTTGAACCGACAGTGCATCATAGACATCCACAATGCCGACAATTCTGGCCGCTAAAGGGATATCCTCTCCCTTCAGTTCATACGGGTACCCTTCTCCGTCCCATCGCTCGTGGTGATAGTAGGCAATATCCCGGGCCATGGCAAAGCCGTCCGAAATCGAATAGCGGCTCAACACGCTTTCAATAGTCTGCCCGCCTAGAATGGTGTGAGTTTCCATTGTTCTGCGCTCCTCCGGCGTGAGCGGCCCGGCCTTTAGGAGGATATGATCGGGAATCCCGACCTTGCCGATATCATGCAGTGCGCTCATGTGATAGATTCGATTAATAAAACTCTCATCAATCTCTCCCGAAGCTCCCTGCCGGGCCCGCACCTTTTCGGCCAGGAGCAGCGAATACTGCCGTATGCGCTGCAAGTGATTACCGGTGCTGTTGTCCCGGGCTTCGGTTAACTCCGCCAAAGAAAAAATCATGGCCATATAGGATTCATACAGTTCGCTGTTCAAATCGTGAACCTGAGCAGATAGACGGTTACGCTCGCCCCAATGCACGTTCAGGTCGATTCTATGCAGCAGCTCTTCTATCCTGAAAGGAGCTCTGAGGATGTCCCTTTGTCCGCGTTCTATCAAACGTCCGTACAGAGCCTCATCCCCCTCACGCTGGATGATAATGGTAGGCACATTGTACTTCCATTTCCGGCGCATATAGTTGCTGATGTGCATCAAAAGCTCATAGGTGTTGTGGTAATAATCGAGCAGAACTACATGCGGAAGCAAGGCATTCCGGTTCGATTTAAAATAGTCTTCAATATGCGCTGCCACCGTGCAGGTGTATCCATTGCGCAGCGCCTCAAAATAATCAATATCGCGGACCTCCATATCGCTCAGCAGGAGCACGCGCCTCTGCTTCATATGCAGAGAGGACGGTTGTTTCGCTTTTTTCAGTGGCTTTGTTCTCAGCATACGGCTTAACCGGCATTCTCTTCTAGCATTTCGTCGATGCGGAACACCTCCAGCTCGGTATCGATTCTCTGCATCGCTTCGGCAATGATGTTGATCGAATCGTTCAATCCGTTCATGGCTTCATTGATCTGATCAGAGCCTGCACTGATTTCGTGTACCGCCTGCACCACCTCCTGAGTTACCTGCTTTACATTGGCGGTGGACTGATGAATCAATCCGATTCCCGCTTTGATCTCACTGCTGCTGCCTTTCAGTTCTCCGCTGATATCGTTCAGTACCCGCACCGCATCGGAAATTTCGACGGCTCCCTGCGACAGCTCGCTCATGGTGTGAGCAACCTCGGTAAGGCTGTCGATAGTTTCCTTTGCATTTTCTTCTACTTGGGAATATAGATTCTGGGTATGATCCGAGGATTCGGTCAGTTCTTCAATAATTCCCGTATTTTTCTTGAGGGTTTCACCTATCTTTTTCGCATTTTCGGATGTGTTTTCGGCCAGTTGCCGTATTTCCTCGGCCACCACCGCAAAACCTTTCCCGTATTCACCTGCATGGGCGGCCTCGATAGCGGCGTTCATAGACAACAGATTGGTTCTGGAAGAAATGTTGTTGATTATCTCTATCACTTCCTGAATCTGTTCCGAATTGTTGTACAGGTCCTTGATCTGCCGCGAGGTGTTATTCATCATCTGTTTACCCTGATGAATCATATTCGTCAAGGATTCGGTCGAGGCACGCCGCTCCTCGGTCGTTTTGGCGATATTCCGAATCGAAGCGCTCATCTGTTCTACCGAGGAGGAGGTCTGCTCAACCGCCGAGGCCTGATTCTCCGACTGATTATTCAACCCGTCGATATTGGCCCGAATCTCCTCTACCGCAGTGGAAGTCTCCTCCATCGCATCCGCCAGATTTTTGGCCTGCGTGTTAAGAGAACGGATTGTTCCGGAAATCTCATTTGTCGACGAAGCGGTCTCGGAGGTAGCCGTGACCAGCTCCCGGTTCTGGCGGCTTGTTTCACTTATCGATGTCTTCACCTGCGAAACAATATTGATGAGACCGGCCTGCATTTCATGCATCGCCGCCAATAGACCTCGCTGCCGGCCCACCCCCTGTCGGGAGACGGTCAGATCTCCTTGGGCCACCTTTTTGGCAATTGCCGCCACATCCTCGGGCTCTCCGCCCAGCTGCCGCAGAATTCCACGAACGATATAGACCGAAAAAATTATTCCGAATGCAGCTGCGAAAAGGGTAAGGGTGATAAGAAAGCCGGCCAGAGCCTCGCCTTCCTGCTGCATAACTTCTACACGGTCATCAGCCAAGGCACTCACACTCTCCACCATTTCTCTGATCTCATCTCCGAGTGCTTCCGTCTCCCGGCGTATTTGTTCACCCTCCTGCAGACCGAGCTTGTTCTGCGAATCACCTCTTTCCAGATATCCGCGGGCGGTTTCCCTAAAACTGCGATACGAGCCCAGCAGCTCCGTTTCCTGTTCCAGCAGCTGTTCAATGTGCCTATTCGCTACTTCCGTCTCGTGCAGGGCTTTTATACGCGAATCTATTGAGTCGAGGTGTTGCCCAATGCGCGCATCCAGCTCCTCAAACTCCGAGAGAAAATCGCGAGTTGAGCTCGCTTGCCCACTTTTACTGAATGCCACGGCCTGCTCTATCAGCAGAGTCTGTTCCAGGGAGTACGCACGTACTCTATATGCGGCAGTGCGGACAGGCATATACGATTCGGCAAAAGAATTGATGCCGGCTCCGATCTGATTTGCCTTATACAGAGTGCTGACGGCAAACCCCAACACAAGCATAAGCAGGACTCCCACTAATACTATCATTTTTGTCTTGTAGCGCATTACTTCCTCCAACTCATTTATAGACAGCACTTTCTACTTGACCAATGAGAATATGAAACTGCTGAATAAAGAATGTATGACTTGGACTAAGGGTAATAAACCCACCGGCTACAGGCAATTTATGTCAATTTCGAATTTAGTATATTATCTAGATTAACTAGTTTTTATCAATTATATTTCTTCCAGCACAGCGCGATCACGGTACGGCTGCGGAGTGACACCGTAATATTTCTTAAACAAGGTAAAAAAATAGGCGTAGTTGGCAAACCCGATCCTCTCGGTAAGCTGCTTGATCGGTTCGGTCGTACTGCGCAGGGCCTCCGCCATCTTTTCAAGGCGGACTCGGTTT
>CAZANF010000297.1:0-3165 GCA_964486425.1 uncultured Spirochaeta sp.
GATCCCAGTGATACAAGGTGACCATTGGCTTGATGCCGTACTCGCACAGACGGTATACTATGCGGTCGTAGAAATCAAGCCCGGCCTGGTTTGCTGTGCCCCGGCCATGCGGGAAGATCCGTGGCCAGCTGATAGAAAAGCGATACGATCCGCACCCTAAGTTGTGTACCAAATCAATATCTGTGGCCCAGCGATGGTAGTGATCCGCCGCTATCCTGCCGGTGGAACCATCCAGGATGCGTCCCGGGTTGTTGCAAAAGGTATCCCAAACAGAGGGTCCCTTGCCGTCGACTGCCCATGCGCCCTCGATCTGATAGGCCGAGGTACCAACCCCCCAAAGAAACTCATCCGGAAATGATATTGACGCCATATTATCAGGTTACTGCACAAGAAAGTCATCGTCAAATATCTTCAGAAGGGGACAGTCCCCTGCATAACACGGGGACTGTCCCTGATTTATTTGACTTTCCGCAGTGAGTGACCTACGATCATATATAAATGAATACAGAAGCAAGAACTAGGCTGTCCGCTATTATGTTTACCGATGTAGTCGGCTACTCGCGATTTATGTCCGAGAATGAGATGGCTGCACTCAGTCTGCTGGAAGAGCATAACATGCTGGTCTTTCCGCTTATCGAGCAGTATGAAGGCAAGCTGATTAAATCCATCGGCGATGCATTGCTGGTGGATTTTCACAGCGTGAAGCAGGCCTGTGAATGTGCGCTGGCGATACAGAAGGCAATAGATGTACGCAATCGCGATTCCGAGGCGGCCTTTTATTTACGCATTGGTGTTCATCTGGGGGACATCTGGTACACCGATACGGATGTTTTCGGGGATGGTGTGAATGTTGCCGCACGGTTGGAACCGCTGGCTGCACCGGGTGGAATAGTGGTGTCCGGGGATGTGTACAATCAGATAGTGAACAAGCTTGCCACTCCTTTGCGCTCCCTTGGGAAGAAGACCCTGAAGAACATCAGCAAGAAGATTGAGGTCTATGAGCTTGAAACCGGGTATGAGCTGCGAGACGAGCGTTATGCTCAGACTGATACTACATCTGAACTGAAAAACAAATTACTCGAATTTGCCGACAAAGGGCTGAGCGAGTCTTTCCTGAAGGGAGTAAATACGACCGATGAGGAGCTGGCCGGGATCACCAATACCGGGGACAGGGTAAAGGTGAAGCTGATGAAGGTGGCGGATAAGTTCATGGACAAGGCAATTCAGGAGTGGGAAAAACAGCCGCAGGAAAAAAAAGATAAAATTATTGCCGGTATTACCGCGGAGATAAGCTCCGAGCTGAATGGTGCTGACAAGGAAGGCGAGGGGGGAGGAGAGATTGCATTCGGGATCTCCGCCTCCGTCGGTTTTGGTGCAGCATGGTTTTTTACTGCGAACTGGTGGTGGCTGCTGCCGTTCTCGCTGCTGGGACTTGCCCCGCTCTTGAGCGGCATTTCCAAGGTTATCCGAGGTCACCGAAAAGGCGTGAGTCGAAATCCGGAAATGGACAAGAACACCCGTGAAAAAACCGTGCTGGCATTTGCGAAAAGCAATCTCGGGCGCGTCACGGTACTCCAGCTGGCCGGAAGTACGGATCTCTCGATCGATGAGGCCAAGGATACACTGGACTCGCTTGTTGCCAATGACTATGCCCAGCTGCATATAGAGGAGAACGGATCGCTGCTGTATGAATTCCCCGACTTTCTGGAAAAGAGGCTCAAGGATACATCAGCGGAGCAGTCCTCCTCATAAAAGGGGACAGTCCCTTTCATAACACGGGGACTGTCCCTGCTGCCCGTTATTTCTGGAAGCTTTTGACCATGGCCTCAATACCTTGCTGAAACCGGGTGGCTTTAAAACCCGGGAACTTGCGGCGGAAGGCATTGTCATCCATGATATACGGCTCATCGAACTGATACAGCATCTCGCCAAGCTCGCGTATCGGCTGAATGAAAAGTCCCATCAGCTTAAGTATGGGTCTTGGTACTTGAGATGGAGTAAAACCGGTTTCGAGAGTTCGGTTCATTTCCGCTACCGCTTCTTTTATGGTAACGGGTTTGCTCACCGGCAGGTGCCATACCTCGCCGTAGGCTGAGGGTTCTTCTGCCAGAGCAATAAGGGCACGGGCATTGTCGGGGACATATGCATAGGTATGCGGTGTATTCAGCGGTCCTATTGCTTGCGGGGCCTTTCCCTGCAGCATGCGCTCGAGTACCGAGATATACAGCATACTGGCGGTAACCTCCGGCCCATAGAAATCGGCCGACCGACCGATCACAGCCTGAACCCGCCCTTCGCGGTGGGCTTCCAGCAGTATCTCCGCCGTCTGCTTGCGGGCCTTCCCTTTCCGGGTCGGCGGGTCTTGTGGATGCGACTCGTCAAATGGATGTGAAAGGGGGGTCGGGCCGTACATGTAGACGTTATCCAGAAATATCAGGCTCGCCCCGGTCCGTTCACATGCATTCACCACATTGCGCATCAGAGCAGGCCAGTCACGCTGCCATACCTTGGAGCTGTATGGAAGGCCGACGCAGATATATACATGGCTGGCTCCGGCCACTGCATGCATGGCCTGATCGGGGTCCAGTAAATCAGCGCTCCGTTGTTCGATCTCGGAAAAATGTTCCGATCGCGCGACGGCAGTAACCGTTTTTCCCGACTCCTGTAATGCCTTTATAAGTGATCTGCCGGATACACCTGCAGCACCGAGAACAATATGATTTTCGCTCATATGATTCCTCCTCTGTTTTTTAAGCTTGCGAGTATTCGGGATGCATCAGCCGTAAATGCTGAAGCATCACCAATCTCATCCTGAATAATGGTCATGAGGTTTGCTTCGAGGGTTGCCCCCAACTGCAGGGTCAGCAGTGAACCCTTGTCGGTAATCGCAACCAGCTTCCGCCTCCCATGTGCAGGATCCGGCCGTACCGTTACATAGCCGCTGCCGGTTAATTCGGTGAGCATGCGACTGACTACCGGATCGGAGACCTCAAGGGCTTCCGCGAGCCGGTGCTGGGTTGTTTCTCCTGTGCAGCGCAGGGTTTCGAGCAGCAGAAATCTGCTGAAGGTGAGGTCGGTTTCCTTCCGGATATAGGCATCTGCGGCTTTGTTCATGGTATGTACCAGACGGTTTAACAGGCTGGATAAAGGTTCGTTCCTGGATTC
>CAZANF010000298.1:0-3139 GCA_964486425.1 uncultured Spirochaeta sp.
ATAGGCGGAAGGTCTGCGAGAGGGTGGCGAAGAGCCCCTTGCGCTTGCTCGGCGACTCGGAGCTGCCCAGGAACAGCAGGCCCTCGGGCTTCAGGGCGAAATGCAGCATGCCGAAGACGCGCTTCTGGATCTCCGGCCCGAGATAGATCAGCAGATTGCGGCAGCTGATGAGGTCCAGGTTGGAGAAGGGCGGATCGGACAGCAGGTTCTGGACGGCGAAGATGCAGCTCTCGCAGTGCCGCTTCCTGACCCGCCGCGGTGGAATCTCAGTACCGGTATATCCGCCCGGCTCACCCTGTCGGCACAGATGATCCACGGTATTCGCGCCGTAACCAATGCATATGAGAACCAGCAGATGCAGCTTGAGGATGCACGTCGCAGCATTGAAATGCAGGTTCGCAAATCCTTCTACAGCATCCTGCTGCAGCAGGAAAGCCTCGCCCTCTCCGAGCAGCGTCTGCAGGCAGCGCAGGAGCGGCTCAATGAGGTTCGCCAGAACTATCAGGCGGGTCTGGTGGACGAACTGACCCTTCGGCAGACCCAGGTTGCGGTGGAGAATCAGCGACCGGCAATCCTGCGGCAGCAGCAGGGACTTGAAACCGCCAAGCGAAATCTTGCCTCCACCATCGGCATCCAGTCCCTGCAAGGGGTGAGCATCGCCGGTTCAATCGATACCGAGACCCTGCGGCTGCGTGATTCCGAGGCCCTGCTGCAGTTCATCGACGAAAACGCCGATGTGCGCACCGCCCGTCAGAACATCAAGGGCCTCCGGACCCAGATCGATGCCACCCGGGCAGGAATGCTGCCGACTATCAGCTTTTCCCTGTCGGCCAATCCTGTGCTTTCCGGGGATCCATGGTCCAGTGATGTATTTGATACCGAAAACTGGAATGAGCAAGGGGGAAGTTTCAGCATCACCCTGACACAGCCGCTGGATCCGCTGCTGCCGGGGTCCGGCACACGCCTGGATATTGCCAACCAGCGGGACCGTCTGCGGCAGACCGAGCTGCAGGTGGAGCAGAACCGGCAAGGGACGGAGCTGCAGACCATGCAGATTACAGCCGCAATTACCGCAACCGAGGAAACAATCGCCTCGCTGCAAAGCAATGTTGCATTAGCCGAACGGGCCTTTGAACTGGCCGAAGAAGCCTACGAGAGCGGGCTGCGTGAATACTCCGTGGTACGGGATGCGGAAATCGATCTTGCGGATGCCCGCCTGCAGCTGCTGCAGGAGCAGCATCAATACATCGATCTGCTTCTTGATCTGGAAAACCTGCTCAACACCCCGATTGAAAATCTACAGGAGAATTGACCATGAAAAGATATACCATTCCTTCAGTACTGTTCGCGCTATCACTGTTCATTATTCCCGGCTGCACCCCGCAGCAGGACCCCGATACCGCAATTTCCGCCGAAGATGTTGAGGATGAAGAGGTCACGGTAGCTGTTGCCGGCCGAACCCTCGAGCCTCAGCTCATCCGCAACTATATTGCCGTTTCCGGCGAGATTCAGCCGGTATCCACCGTAGATGTTTTTCCGGAAACCGCCGGGGAACTCATCGAGCTTTCTGTTGAAAAGGGTGACCGTGTGAACAGCGGGACCGTCATAGGGCAGGTAGATCCCTCACGACCGGGGCAGCGTTTTTCAGCCAGCCCGATACGCGCACCCATCTCGGGTACGATAATCGCAGTAACACCCCGTGTCGGGTCCCAGGTATCACCGCAGACCACCATAGCCAGGATTGCCACCACCAGTGACCTGGAAATCCTGACAATGATATCCGAACGCTACATAAGCCGTATTACACCCGGCAGAAGCGCGGAGGTATTCCTGGATGCATTTCCCGACGAGCTGTTTCCGGCACGCATAGCGCAGATCAGCCCGGTTGTCGACCGGCAAACCCGAACCCTGGAGACAACCCTGCGATTCAACCGTGCCGATTCACGCATTCGTCCCGGTATGTTTGCCCGCGTACAAATCATTCTGGAAGAGCGGCCAGATGCCCTGGTTGTGCCGCAGAACGCGGTGATGCGCCGGGACGGCAATATCTATGTGTATGTTATAGATGAGAACAACCGTGCCCGGCGCCGGGAGGTCACCATCGGCATAGAGATAGACGGAAATGCGGAGCTTCGCAGCGGTGTCGCCGCGGGTGAACAGGTTATTATCCGCGGTCAGAATCTGCTGGAAAACGGTTCCCTGGTTCGCATTGTAGAAGGGAGCTGATATGCTGGTAAAAACCATTGTTAACCGTCCAACTACATTCTTTGTTATATTTGCCCTGCTCATCGGGTTCGGTCTGTATACCGCCGCCGGGGTCGCTGTGGATCTCTTTCCCGAAATCGATCCCCCGGTACTGGTAGTAACCACAGACTACAGCGGGGCCGGGCCGCAGGAGGTCGAGCGCTCGGTTACCAGGCCGCTTGAATCCATACTCAGCAATGTATCGAATATCAACAGTCTCACCTCTACCACCGGTCAGGGCAACAGTCAGATCGTTATTGAGTTTACCTGGGGAACCAATATGGACGAGGCGACCAATGAGATCCGCGACCGACTCGAGCTTGCTCGCGGGGCGATGCCGGATGATGCATCCTCTCCGATGATCTTCAAGTTTGATCCCTCAATACTGCCAATCATGGAACTGCGTATGGTCGGCAATCGATCCGCCGATCAGCTGCGGGAGATTGCCATAAACAATGTACAGCCGCGGCTGGAGCAGATCCCGGGTATTGCCCAGGCGAATGTACAAGGCGGCCGTGATCGGGTTATTCGCGTCGACATTACCCGCGACCGTCTCGATGCATACGGACTCACCTTCAATCAAATATCACAGGCCTTGCGGAGTCAGAATGTAGAGATGAGCGCAGGCCGGCTCATAGAGGGGGAAACCAACTATGTTGTTCGCACCGCTGGAGAGTTTCAGACCCTGGAACAGATAGAGCGGACGGTGATCGGAAACAGCGGGGGCGCCAATATCCGCCTGCAGGATGTAGGGAGGGTATCCGAGGGGTATCGTCGGGAAACCAGCATGGTCTACATCAATGGAGAGCCAAGTGTGTACCTGTCCGTCCAGAAGCAGAGCGATGCGAACTCGGTACAGGCCGCAGACAACATCCTGGCTCAGCTTGACGGAATC
>CAZANF010000299.1:0-3103 GCA_964486425.1 uncultured Spirochaeta sp.
ACCGTATCCTTGCGGTATATCCCTGTTCCGGTAAGGTATCCCCCGATTTCCAGAACGCGTCGGCGACGAAATGCTCCGAATGCCCCGGAGATTATCAGCAGCCCGCCCGTTTGTGCCCAGCCCATGCGACTGGTAATAAAAGCCCGAAGGTATTCCAGATCCTGAATTGCCGGATATATCCCGCGGGCGAGCGCTTCTCCTGCAGGTAACGGATCAGCCGACAGCAGGGTCAATGCGAATACGGCAAGCATCAGGCATGGTATGAATGATGTATTCATAGTATCAAGGTAATGAAAATCCCGGTGTTCTTCCATGAGTCATGTTCAGCCGGAAAATGCATGCGAACCAGGTGTTTTCCCGTCACTATAAAGTCAGACCCCGGTTTTATCCGATGTGAGCGACCGCATACGGGGAAGACTGGACACGGCATGGAGAAAACCGGGTATCGCGTCCAGTGTCTTTGCCGGAGTAATCTCTTCAGGCTGCGCTATCGCAAGCAGTCGAGCCCGCCTGCGTTCGGCCAGATACGCATCCGCATTGTCCAGTGCCAGCTCGTTTCCCTGATTACCCGGTACCTGGTAGCCGTACTCACTGCTCCAATACTGCTTGTGCAGCTGGTTGAGGGCCTCGGCAAGATCCTCGCTCCGATACAAGCGCAGGCCGACATTGCTCCAGCCTCGACCTGAGGCCTGCTCACGACCGGTTAGCTTGGCATGATGAAAGGCAATCGGCCGGCCCTGCGAATCCGTTTTTATGGTGTACGCCGGGTTCTCTATGAAGGCGGCCGGCAGCAAAAGCCCGGTATTCTCGCCCGCTGCGTCGAGTCCGGCCAGAGCAAGCAGCGCAGTCTTTACAGTCTGGCGATTATTGGCATCACCACCGAAATTGCAGATCACATAGCGGTAATTTTCCCAGAACGGTTTGGCCTGCAGAGCCGCAGCGCCATGACCAAGTGGTTTGCCCTGGAACAGCTTCTGCTGTTGAAATCGGTAGGTGTCGGGCTGAAACCCCAGGGGCTGCAGGATTTCCTGCTCGATCTCTCTCTCGTAGCCGCTGGTCATGATTATGTGGCTGCCCAGGCCCTTTACAGCTGCCAGGCTGTATGCAGCTATCGGCAGGGATTTTTGATTGCAAATATGAGACGGAAGCAGGTTCTGGACAGGGAATAATCCCCTGGGTTTGCGGGTGTCGAAACCGGTTGGTATTCCGGCTTCAGCAGCGGCCTGAACTGATGCTGCCCAGCGGCTCCCGGAACCAGCCAGAAGGGTCAGTACGGCGGTCTCTGGCCTGATGGTTTCCAGGGCTTGCGAAGGATCGGCCTGTAATTCTGCGGCCGCACCGGTGCGAATTACATTGATTTTTTCAGCGGCCTGCGGAAAGCCTTCGGCGATGTAATATCTCCAGTGCTGCATAATTCTGTAGTATATTGATGATGCGCCTTGACTGTCATGGGGGTAGTGGATTACTTTATGGTAATACTTTATATTACTCCAGGGGAAATGGCTATGAAAAACACACATCGTTCAGCAATTATCGGACTGACGGCTGTTGTACTGCTGGGATATGCGATTAGTCCGGTTTTCGCACGCGGAGCTGCGGAAGCGCAGGAGAATACTGTAGTGGCCGAGCACAGCATTCTGGGTGATATGGTCGCTCGGGTTGCTGGGGATACGATTAATCTCTCGGTGCTGGTCGGGCCCGGTCAGGATCCGCATGCGTACGAACCGGCACCAGCCGACAGCATTCAGCTGCGGAATGCCGTACTGGTATTCGAAAATGGGCTTGAACTGACCGGATGGTTTGATGGACTGTATTCCCGATCCGGTTCCACTGCGCGGAGGGTAGCGGTGGCCGAGGGACTGCATGGCCTGCCGGCGTCGGATGAGCACGACGACGAGCATGACGAAGACGAACATCATGAGGACGAGCACGACGAAGATGAGCATGACCATGGTGAGTATGATCCGCATGTATGGCAGAGTGTGCACTATGCCATAGAAATGGTGGAAATAATCCGTGATACGCTTGCCGAAGAGTTTCCGCAGCATGCCGACACCTATCGCGAGAATGCCGCTGCCTATATCGAAGAACTGGAATCCCTGGATGGGTATATCCGTGAGCAGGTACAGAGAATTCCACCGCATAATCGCCTGCTGGTTACCTCTCACGGGGCGTACGATTATTTTGCCGAGGAATACGGATTTGATGTCGTGGGTACCGCACTCGGGTCGATTACGACCGAGGTGCAGGACCCATCGGCAGGACAGATCGCCGTACTGGTTGATACCATTCGCAGGCTGGAGATACCCGCTGTATTTGCCGAGGCCATTGTAAATCGCTCCGTAGTGGATACCATAGCAAATGAGGCCGAGGTTCGGGTTCTGTATCCACTGTACAGCGATTCTCTTGGAGATACTGATTCCGGCGCCGGGACATACTTGGAAATGATGCGCCACAACATTGATCTGATAGTTGACGGACTGGCCAATTAAGTCTTGAATGGAGTCCAATGATTTTATTCTATAGCCATCGCCGGGAGTGCCAGGCAGCACGTGGTGCTGCCGCACTGGAGCTAACCGATCTCTATGTCCGCTATCCGCGTACTCAAGCTGATGCTGTTGCCGGGGTCTCGATGGTGATACCTCGGGCAACCAAAACAGCCCTGGTAGGTCATAACGGTTCCGGTAAATCCACCATAATGAAGGCGGTATGCGGGATTCTGCCGGTTCGCAGCGGGGAGGTTCGCATCTACGGGCTGCCGATCGGCGGCTGTCACCATCGGGTGGCCTTCCTCCCTCAACGGGGTGAGATTAACTGGCGTTTCCCGGTAACCGTCGAGCGGCTGGTTCTTGCCGGGCGCTATGTGCATCTGGGCTGGATCCGGCGTCCCCGTCAGCATGACTATGACATAGCCCGCGATGCCATGCACCGCATGGGGATTGCGCATCTGGCAGACAGGCAGATCGGTATGCTGTCGGGCGGCCAGCAGCAGCGGGCCTTGCTGGCTCGAGCACTCGCGGAGGATGCCGAACTGCTGCTGCAGGATGAACCCCTCACCGGGGTCGATCAGGAATCCCGGGAAATTTTCGGCAGGGTTGTGAGG
>CAZANF010000300.1:0-3083 GCA_964486425.1 uncultured Spirochaeta sp.
CCGCGCTGTTCGCCCTCGGCCTCGGAAATCAGCTCCAGAGTGCGTCGCTTCGGCGCTCCGGTTATGGATCCGGCGGGAAGTATTTCAGCGAGCAGGCTGCCGATCCTTCCTTGCCAGTTCTTTCCCAGTTCAGCCCGGATTTCCGAACTGGCCTGAAGGATATCACCGGCCGGGCTGTGAATCCTCTCCAGGTAGCGGAAGCGTTCGACCCGAACCTGTGTGCCGATACGTCCCAGATCGTTGCGCAGCAGATCCACAACGGTAAGATGCTCTGCCGCTTCCTTGGCGTTATCCCGCAACCGGTTTGCTGCATCAGGAATATCGGCGGAAATGGTTCCCTTCATTGGAAAAGTGGCTGCCGTACCGTTTGTGCTTATAGTGATGAATTTTTCAGGGGAGAACACGGTGAAGTGATCCTTCCACCACAACCGGAAAAGCGCTTGTGATGAGAAAAATACCTCATGCAGGGGTTGGGAGCATTCTACATCTACGGGATAGGTGAGGTTGGCCAAAAATGAATCACCTCGTTTCAGGCCTGCCTGAATATAATGAAACCCCTGGTGATAGCGTGGCCTGCTCAGCGGGCTTCGAATAGAAAGTGCAGGTTGTGACCGGACTTTTTCGAGCCGACAGTTGCCGCCTATGGGGGTCGAGAACCTGAGTATCCTGGAATCAATTTCCTCCAGTTTCAGCACGCGGGGATGCCGGTTCTCAACATCAATCAGACAGAGGAAGGGAATCCCGAGGCTGCCGAACCGGTTCATGTGTCTGAAACAATCATTCATCACTTCAGGACTATACAGAAACCCGATTCAAAGGTACACTACACAGCAGCTTGCCAATATCATAACAACACATGGGAAAAGGTCTGCATCTTGCTGATTCGATATACCACAGGAAAAAACGGAAAACCTATACCTCAGGCCAAGATTTATACTGCAGAAGAGCATGGGCTGCAGCTTGAACTTATCGACTTTGATGCAATCCGGATTGCCAGGCGTCTGCGTCGGCACGGGTTCCAGGCCTATATCGTCGGCGGGGCTGTACGGGATTTACTGGTCGGGAAGGTGCCCAAAGACTTTGATATGGCTACTGATGCCTCTCCGGCTCAGATTCGCAAGCTGTTTCGGAATTCGCGTATCATCGGGAAGCGATTTCGACTGGTTCATATCTTTTTTCAAAGCAAGATCATAGAGGTGACCACCTTTCGATCGCTGGAGTCTACCGGTTTTAATGCGGTATATGGAACTATCGAGGAAGATGCCGCACGGCGCGATTTTACCTTGAACTCACTCTATTATGATACCGAACAGAATCAGGTGCTTGACTATACCGGTGGATATGACGACATACAAAACAAGCTGATAAAGCCGGTTATCCCGCTGGATCGAATCTTTACAGAGGATCCGGTACGAACGATCCGCGCAGTGAAATACGCCGAAAGAACCGGGTTTCGCATGACCTACCGTTTGCGCCGTTGTCTGCTGCGTTCGGTGCATATGCTGGCGAACACCCCTCCGTCGCGTATGTCGGAAGAGATGTTCAAGATTATTACCTCCGGGAAATCTGCAGGAATTCTTCGCAGATGTTTTGATAATCGCATGCTGGTGCATATGGTACCACAGGTTGATGCATACCTGAGGGCAGATAAAAATGGCTTTGGGGTACGCTTTTTCGAATCCCTGGAAGGGCTGGATCAGCATATGCAGGAGAATCCGGGTGAGCTGCGGGCAGTAGCAATCGCCTATTTCTGCGCGGAGTATTTCTACAGCTTGAGCGAGTCCGGACGTCAGCGCCGCATTTCGACTGGAGATGCATACACCGAGTTAAAGGAGCTGCTGAAGCCGGTTACCCCGCCTAACCGGGAGGTAGAGGCTGCAGTACAGCTGCTGGTGCGACGTCGCAAGGCATATCAGGACAACGGCAGATTTACAGTACCGGAAGATGTAGATGTGTCGGTTGAGCGGAAACCGAAACAGCGCCGGCGCAGGCGCCGCCGCCCGAAGGATCATCGTACTCAAGATCAGTAAGGGTTGTATTTTGCCGGGTATAGAGGCTAGAAAAGATCCGGTTCGCCGGCAGGCTGCTGCTTTGCACGAACCTTGCTGAGGAACTGCTTTTCCGCCGCAACAACCTGCTCCTCGTCGGTCGGCTTGCGTATTCCCTTGAGAAACACTTGAAAGGTATCCGGCAGGAACAGCACCTTGCGGGCATAGTTTTTCCCGACCTCTTCAGAAATAATCCTGATTCCTTCGGTATGCAGGTATTCATGTGCAAACTCGACATTGCTCTCGGAGACACCACCGGTTATTCCAGTTGTGTCGAACTTGAACATGCGCGCTCCGCCGAATACCTTGGCCTCCAGTCGTTCTTTCTTCGCGCCTAACTTCAGCATCTGGTTAATCAACAGTTCCATGGCAAAAAGACCGTAGCGTCCCTCCGAAGTAGTGTAGAGATGGGCCTTGTCTATGGTTCCGGGAAGAAGAAAATGATTCATACCGCCGATTTTAGCTTTGGCATCATACAAAGCCACGGCGATGCAGCTGCCGAGAACTGTGGAAATTATTACAGGGTCTCCGGTAGCATGGAACTCACCTGGATGGATTATGTAATTGATTCTGTCAAGCTTGTGGTGAAATTGTGTATCCATATTAGAACAATGTTACCTCTCCGCTGTCTGCGCTTGTATCCTCAACTGAAAATCCGGCCAGCTCTCCTGCGGCTTGTTTGTGGGTGTAGATGGTAAACTTGTCGATAAGCTTAATGAGCTTTTGACTTTCCATATCCCAGCCGTCCAGGCCCAATCGCCGCAGTATACTGTTTTGCTGATCAGACGCCTCTTTTTTGACCCTGTCGAGAGTGGTAAAGATACTATCCAAATCATGTAAAAGGCTACGTAAACCACGTAAATCCTGCTGGGTGGAATCAAAAAGATTTTGAAAACTTTTGGTGAAAAGCGAGAAATCAGATACCTGGCTGGAAAGCTCACCATGCGCACGGTGAAGATCGCTGAAACCGGTCTTCATTTGTGAGAATCTGGATTCAACGCGGGACTTTTGTTCGTCTATCATTCTGCGGTAGGT
>CAZANF010000301.1:0-3074 GCA_964486425.1 uncultured Spirochaeta sp.
CTTCCTCAACCGCCTGCCGCAACTGCCCCAGCTCCGTGCCGCGTATTCCGCTTCGGGCGGACACGAGCACTTCATCCCCGTTTTTCACCAGCACCCCGGTGTCCAGGGCCAGAAACCGTTCGTTTCCACTTTCCTCTGTAAACGACAGTATGCCGGGTACCGTACCGGCCACAAAATTGATGTGCCTGGGCAGTATTCCGTGCGAGCCGTGCCCGGTTTCAACGACAATCCGTGTCACCGATGCATCAACAAGTATCTGTGTCGGCAGCATAACCTTTAACCGCATAGCTCTCTCCTTGTCTACTTCTCGGCCTCGTCGATAGTGCCGATCATATACAGCGATCGTTCCGGATAATCGTCGAAATCACCATTCAGAATCCGTTCGCAGCCCTCCAGTGCATCGTCTATGGAAACATTTTTTCCCTTTTTGCCGGTAAACTGCTCGGTAACAAAGAATGGCTGGGTTAAAAACCGCTCGAGTCTGCGCGCCCGGCGCACAATCTTCTGGTCATCCTGCGAAAGCTCCTCCATGCCGAGCATGGCAATGATATCCTTCAGGTCTTCATACTGGGCGATTGTTTTCCGCACGCTCTGTGCAACCGAATAATGCCGCTTGCCCACCACCTGCGGCGAGAGCATCTTGGACATTGACTGCAGGGGATTCACGGCCGGATACAGCCCCTGACTGGCGCGGTCGCGCGAAAGCACAACCGAGGCCGAAAGGTGTCCGAATATATGCACCGCAGCAGGGTCGGTAAAGTCGTCCGCCGGTACATACACGGCCTGTACCGAGGTAATGGCGCCGGATTTGGTATTTGAGATTCGCTCCTCCAGGGACGAGATGTCGGTCTCCAGGGTCGGCTGATACCCGACCCGCGACGGGATCTGTCCCATGAGCCCGGAAACCTCAGCACCGGCCTGTACAAATCGAAAGATGTTGTCCATGAGCATCAGGACATCCTGGCTGGTTTCATCTCTGAAGTATTCGGCCATAGAGAGCGCGGCATGGCCGACACGGAAACGCGCCCCGGGGGGCTCGTTCATCTGTCCAAAAATCAGCACAACCTTGTCCAGTACATCTACCTCCTGGATCTCGCGGTACAGTTCCTCACCCTCACGGATGCGCTCGCCGATACCGCAAAAAATACTGGTACCGCCATGACCGGATGCCATGTTGTGAATCATCTCCATAATCAGCACGGTCTTGCCGACCCCGGCGCCCCCGAACAGCCCCGCCTTGCCACCCTTCTGCATGGGGGCGATTACATCAATTATTTTAATCCCGGTTTCAAAAATCTCGGATGAGGTCTCCCGCACCGAAAGCGGCGGCGGGGACTGGTGGATTGATTTCAGCTGCACATCTTTGGGGGGATCCTTTCTGTCGATTGGTTCCCCGAACACATTGAACATGCGCCCCAGCAGATTCTTGCCGGTCGGGACACGCAGTGGATACCCGGTGTCGACAACCTGCATCCCGCGTGCCAGCCCCTGCGTGCTGGTCAAGGCAATAGCCCGAACCACCGTCGGGCTTACGTGGGTAAGAACCTCAAGAACAATTGCCTCGTCCTTGCCGGTCAGGAGCCTGGTATGTATCTCCGGCAGCTCACCGGCAGGAAAGCGAGCATCTACAATACTGCTTTGTACTGCGATAACCGTGCCATGTGCTTCAGCCATGATTGAAAGGTAATCAGAAATCCGGCAATCATCAAATTGCAGGCAATGACCTGGCTACTGTCCCGGCCACCTCCTGATTTCGCCCGGCTGCGTCGCATGCTATTTAATTGTGCCAGTATGCATGCCCTTGCTCAAAGAGCGCTGGAAGATAATAAAGAAGATTATGCACGGAATAACCCCCAGCAGGGCGGAGGCACTGGCCATGGTCACATCCATATTATGCTGCCCCTGCGCGATAGCGATAGCCAGGGGAACGGTTTGATTGCGATTGGACACCAGCAGAATCAGCGGCAGAAAGAACTCGTTCCAGGTCCAGATAAAAAAGAAGGTGAACAGCAGCGACAAGGTCGCCTTGCTCATGGGAGCAACAATAAAAATGAGGATATGCAGCTTGCCGGCTCCGTCTATCTCCGCCGCCTCCAGGGCTTCACGCGGGAATGTCCGCAGCACACCCGACAGCAGATAGGTACCGAATGCCGACTGAATCACCGTGAACACAATAATAACCGACAGACGGGTATCGTATATCTGAAAGAAGTTGGCGATATAGTACAGCGGATAGGCCAAAGATTCATTCGGCAGGGTGTTGCCCAGCACGAAGAGTACCAGTATCAGCCCATGCCCCCGCACCCGACCGATGCCAAGTGCATAGGAGTTCAGCAGCCACAGCACCACTCCGAAACCGGCTACGGTAATGCTGATCAAAAAACTGTTCCATAGCTTGTTGGAGAAATTCACCCGGCTCCAGAAGGTACGAATCCCGTCCATGTACACCTCGCTCGGCAGAGCCAGCGGTCCCGACAGGGAGTAATCGGCAGGACTCTTGAAGGCATTCAGGGCAACCATAATAAATGGAAAGACCATTATGACCAGCAGTGCAGAGAGTAAGACCAGCGATGCGGCCTTTTGCAGGCTGAGTTTGGGGCGCAGGACCATCTGCCTGCCACCCGGCAGTTGAATTGCTGTATTCATTACATACCCCTCTCGGCTTCTTTTTTGTTCTGCATGCTGATAAATGCCCAGGTGAGGATGATGATTATCCCTGTCATGAGTATACTGATTGCCGCACCATAGCCGACCTGAGACTTCTCGAAATAGTTCTGATATGCAAAGTATGAGGGTACCAGGGTGGCATTCCCCGGGCCTCCTCGTGTAAGCACAAAGATTTGTGCGAACAGCTTCAGCGCAAAAATCGTGGTCATAAGCACGACGACGCTGATCTCGGCCTGTATCATCGCGACAATGATCCGCAGCCGCGTGAACCAGCCGGCACCGTCCAGTTGTGCCGCCTCCAGCACCTGGGGATCCACCCGCTGCAGTGCCGACATAAAAATAACCAGCGGATAGCCGAGCTGGAACCAGATCATGACCCCCATAACGCTTGGCAGGGCGGTTGCCGG
>CAZANF010000302.1:0-3059 GCA_964486425.1 uncultured Spirochaeta sp.
CCCGCCAAGCGGCGCTTGTTCATCCAGTTCTATTCCCAGTTTGAAGGTAGAGCTCCCGGGGTTTTCCCGTATGTATATGGGAAAATCCTTATCCGAGTTCTCTTTTGCGGAGCTGGATCCCGTACCGGTACGGACAACGGTTCTTGTCCCGACATCCCCGGATCCCGGCCATCCGTAAGGTACTGCAGACCATAGATCGATTCGCTGCACATGAGCGTCATTATTCCTTCCGGTCACCTGAATTCCGATATGCGAATCAAGGTACCCCGGATACAGCACCGCACGATCAGAATTCGGTACGTGAGAATCCGGAGACTGGGGTGTGTTGTACCGGGATTCCTCATTCGAATTGATTTCATATGGTGGATACGGCAGATAATCGGATGAAAGGCTGCCCGTATGATTACTGATCCAGGCGTCAACCTGCTCTATATACGCTGAGGTATCATGCATCACCAGGTTTCTTCCGGGGTATGGGGTATAGTCCACACCCCAACTTAGATACCGCATTCCGGCCATGGCGACGGCGATACCTTCTTCCGGGGTAATCTCCCGCATTTCGGCAGGATCTATGCGGTTTCTCAGTGTATTTGCCAGCGGGGGGTGATGATTCTGCTGCAGTACCTTGAAGTAGTATCTGATATATGGAGATACATTTGGTCCGTACAGCGCATCTGCCGCACGGCTGCCAAGCTCAAGCCATTGCCCGGCTGAAACCGGCAGACGGCGCGACAGCTCCTGACGCAATGCATGCAGATGCTGATCTTTGACCCAGCTGTACCATCCAGTGTATACCCGAATGCCTGCCGGCACAGGAGGGAGTGCAAGTGATGAACCGCCGCCGCGCCAGAGCATTGTCTGAAGCAGTCCGATTGCCATTTCTTCGTAGGTATAGCCGGAAACCCGAGCAAAAAGCTCGGCCTCACCGGGAAAGAACTCGGTAAATCCGGGGAGCCGCAGCAGGATGGACCGATCTTCAGGTCGATATATGCAGACATACGTGTCTTCCGGCAGATTAATCCCCAGCATCAACTGCCTTTGCGGGGTATCCAAGATTTGTATTGATGAGTTTCCCTTTAGCTCCAGGGCAGCGGTGTCTGAAACAGATGCATATTCCAGACCCCTGTTCTGATTGGCCGCCGGCTGCCAGTTGTATGCCTCCTGCTCTATTGATTCAGGGTAATAGACCGCCCAATCCTCGCCCCTTGACTGAAGCGATATCTCCAGGCCTGCCGCGGTTTCGACAACACTGAACGGGGCTCCATATGCCTGGGATGTATAGGGTGTCTCCGACGGTGGAGTCTCCCGACTGCCTCGAGCTGATACCGGCAATACCGCACCTGCAATGAAAATAATCAGCATCCACTGTTTCACTCCTCTCCTCCTCGTCTGATAATCACCTCGAAGCCCTGCGCCCAGTCAGGCATCTGCAGCTGAATTACACCGTCGACATCCTGTACCGGAAGTGTCCAGATACCCTCGCGAAACTGCGGGTACCTCGGAGCGTCATGCAGTAACAGCATCGGCCGCCGGTGTGTCCGGGGATTCACCTTACGGACTGCATCCGGTTCTTCCACGACAGCAAGCTCGACCAGAAAAGTTCCATATCCGGAATAGATTCTGAACCTCCCCTCTGCATCACGCTGCCAGGACATACCCGGGGCATCATAAGAAGAGGCAGCTTCCTCCCCGCTGCTGTGAACTGCCTCAGCCGGAATTACCGTCGGACTGAAGGCCTCCACCGTCTGAAAGTCAAACTCCTCATGGTGAATAATACCCTGACCTATATCCAGTTCCGCATACAGTCGCAGCAGCCCAGGTGACGAAGGCACCGTAAAACAGCTGTCTGCATCCAGTTCCAGCGGCACTATTTCGTCTGATCCGGCGGTATTATCATGACCCCGGGCAAGTATTTTCCAGGCTACCCGGCCAGGTACGACCTCCTCTCCCCGATAATCAAACGCGGTAAACCGCAGAGCCTGAAGCTCCCCAGCAAGCACCTCACCTGACGGTCCGGGATGCTCCATCACTACCCTGCCGTGGTTCGCAATGGTGATTTCCCGTTCGCGGAACGCAACGACCTTTCCGCGGCTGTTCTGCTGCTCTACCCGAACAATCGCTCGGGTAGTACGAGCTACCTGCGGCAGAACAGCCAGACCGTTCTGTCCGGTATGAATGTGCCGCCACTGGTCCTCACCTGCAACCTGCAGCAGCCAGATCAAATCGTTATTCTGTCCTGTTCCTGCTTCCTGTTGGTAAAATTCGGCACGCAGCCGCAATTCACCCCCGCTGAGCAGAGGCTCCGCAACAGCCGGTTCATACATCACCAGATCGTTGTCACGCCGGTACTGTACAAACACAAGGTCGGCTCGTTCCGCGGAACCGCTGCCGGGAATGTGAATACGGGTACCCTGCGGAGCGGTTTTTTTCAGAATACGTGCATCATGGTATCCCGGAAAAACCTCGTCAAATCCCGGATACTCCGCCCGACTATCCGGGTATGCCAGGATGTACACATCCGCATCGACCAGGAGCCGGAAGCTCATGAGCTCCTGCTGCGGTGAAAGAATCCGGTCGGCGCTGTGGGTCCGGATGTAATCCGCACCTGTCAGCTGGCCCGGCGGATTATCCAGGAGCTCTGTTTGATGATGTGCATACAGCCGGGTTTCGCCCGTAAAATTACGGATGATCTCCTGACCGCTACGAGGGGTTGAAAATCTGAGATCAGCTATCCATGACCCGGGACTCCAGTTTTGCACCTGGATGGTTTGCGTAGTCCAGGCACCGGCGATACCGGCTCCGCTTACTGCCCGGGTATCAATCTGATATTCACCGGGGGTTTCAAGCTGCAGCACATCTGCATAGTGTTCGACACCAGAATCATTCACCCGGTATTCAATGCGAGCAACCCCGCTTGGTCCGGCTTGAGCCGACAGGGTGATCCTGGTACTCCAGGGTTGCATATCTACATCCGTGTGCACCTCAGGCACCCGACTGTCAATCCTGATAATATGATCCTCTACGGTGACATTGCCTGCGAAGTCTGCCGCTTCATACTG
>CAZANF010000303.1:0-3053 GCA_964486425.1 uncultured Spirochaeta sp.
AGTAGCCGCGGAGGGCTGTTCCGTCTACACTGGGTATATGGCGACTTTGTACATTACCGCAACCCCGATAGGCAACCTGGAGGATATTACCTTTCGTGCTGTTGAGACCCTAAAGCATGTTGGATTAGTCCTGTGTGAGGATACGCGTCATAGCCGGCGTTTGTTGAACCATTACTCAATTGATAAACCGGTGGCAAGCTGGCATGCACACTCTTCTCCTGCAGCTACCCGGAGGATTCTGGAGCGAATAGAGGAGGCCGGTTCGGCAGCATATGTAAGCGATGCCGGGACGCCGGGGGTGAGCGATCCCGGCCTGCTCCTGGTACGGGCGGCACGTGCAGCTGGTATGGATATTGTTCCGATTCCCGGGGTGTCAGCTCCAACTGCCCTGTTGAGTGTCGGGGGAGTTCCGGGCAAGGGATATGTTTTTGAAGGTTTTCTGTCGCCGAAAAGCGGACGCAGACGGAAGGCGGTTGCCGAACTGATTCAATTCGGTCGTCCGTTTATTCTTTTCGAATCACCGTACAGAATCCTTAAGCTTCTGGCGGATTTAGCCGAATTCATACCAGAGGGAGAGATTGCAATCGGGCGTGAACTTACAAAGCGGTATGAAGAAATATGGTGCGGCAGCTGTTCAGAGGCATATACGGCCTTTTCCGGGCGAAGTTCGGTAAAAGGTGAGTTCACAATCCTTGTATCTCCCGGGAAATTTGGTTAATATATGTAATGGATGTGCCGATAGTAGTAATGAAAGGAAGGACTTCAGATGAGTATTGACCGTCTGGGACCGGTTGATCCGGTGGCCAAGTTCAACAAAACTCAGAAGACGCAGCGTGCTGAAAATGCTCAGCAGAGCGACTCTGTAAATTTCTCTGATGAGTCACGCATGCAGGCCGAGCTCTACAAGATTTCCGAGGAAGTACGAGCTCAGCCGGATATACGCGCGGACAGAATTGCGGAAGTGCAGCGTAAATTGGAAGACCCCTCCTATATTGATAATACAGTACTTAACACAGTTGCGGACCGCATAATGGACGTATTCGGGTTATAATACCGCCGGTTTCCGTATCTTGATCAAAGCAGAGGTGGTGCGCCACACTCTGCTTTTTTTTTCTTTGTTATGCGACAGGGGGCTTCATGGATGCAATGTACATGCATATGACTGCCGAGATCCATTCGGGGCAAGGGGTGCATCAGGAGATAGGTAGTTGTGCCAGGCAGCACGGCAGTCGGGTTCTGCTGATATCCGAGCCGGTAATGCATTCGGACGGAATAATTCAGAAGGTTCAAAGTGAGCTTGAAAGCAAGGGCCTGAAATGTCTGGTGTACGATGAGGTGTCCGCGGAGGATACCTATTCCAGTATAAAGGAAGCATTGCAGCTTGCTCGTGCCGGCAAGGTGCAGATGGTAACGGCAGTCGGCGGAATGCGGGTTATACTGGCCGGCCGTGCGGTTGCCCTGTCAGCCGGATCCGGGCGTGAGCTTCATGAGCTTCTGGAAAATGAACGTATAATCAAGCATTCGCTCCCCTGTCTGGAGATCCCTACCAGCTACCGCAATCCATTGCAATTTTCGAATAGCACGATTGTTGTGGAGGAAGGAACCAGAATACCGCGGGTCCTGCCGATGCCCGAGGGGTTTTTGCGGTGTGTGTTAGTCGATCCCTCCTTCACCAGCGCCTTGTCGGCCAAATACAGTGCAGCGTTAATGATGGATGCGGTGCTGAACGGAATGGAGGGCTATCTCTCTCCGTCTGCAGGGTACATCGGTCGTCCGCTCCTTCGGGACGGGGTGTTGTACTGCAGTGAGGCTCTGCTGGGGATATATAACTCGCCTGATGAACTGCGGCCGAGAATAAAGGGCTGTGAGGGCGGACTGCTTACCGGTCTGGGACTCGGGTTCGGTACACAGGGAATTGGCGGAGCGCTGGTCTATGTCATGAGTAGTCTGTACGGGGTTCCAAAATCGTGGCTGGCTACGGTGCTGGCACCGCATATCGCGGAACACTGGGTGCCGATTGCCCCGCAAGGCCTCGCGGAAATTGCCGGTGCGATGGGTTCGGATGTGGCCAATCTGTCGGTAACCGAGGCTGCCCGACAGGTGCCTCAGGCCATTCGACGCATGATTGGTCAGACCGATCTGCCCGGGCGCCTGAGAGACCTTGATATCACCATGGAACATGCAAAGGAAGCCGCCGAACTGGTGATGGATATGGATATGATCCGCAACAGTCCACGTTTTCCCCATCTGAACGATATACTCAACCTGGTGAAACGGGCGTATTAATGATCTCATTGCGCAAGCTGCAGCGCATGCCGCTGGATACCGCGCTGCGTCATGCCGCCCGCCGTATTGAAGCCCTCGAACAGCATCTTCCGCTGGATGAACCCATGCGTCTCTATCTGCTGGATATGCTGCAATGGCTGCATCAGGTGCAGCCCCGGCTGATTGATGTACAACGTGTCGCCCGCTGCCGCAAGCTGCTGGCCGAGGACCATACGGAAGACCCTTCGCTCCGGTTTGAATTGAACAGCCTGCGACATATTCTTCTGGGTTATCTCGGGATGGAGCCGGCTGAATGGGATTTTACAGTGTATCCGGGTGCTGAGGGCTCTCGGGCCGGAAGCGCAGGTGCTTCACCGCTGGCAGCCGTCAGCCTGTATCTGGATGATATTCGATCGCCGTTTAATCTCGGGTCTGTAATCCGTACTGCAGCCGCCCTGGGTGTCGGGGAGCTTCTGCTTTCGCCCGATTCGGTAGATCCTGAGCATCCCCGGGCAGTTCGTTCGGCGATGGGATGTGTCCTGCCGATCCGTCGCATGTCGCGTGAGGAACTGCAGCAGCAGAAACGGCGTTTAGTAGCATTAGAAACCGGGGGTATGAGCATTCATTCCTACCAGCCGGTCCAGGAGGGGTTTGTGCTCCTGCTTGGTTCGGAGGAGCTTGGTATTCATCCTGATCTGCTGTCGGCGGCGGATGACAGGGTGTCGCTGCCGTTATACGGCCCCAAGGCCTCTCTGAACGTGGGTGTGGCGGCTGGAGCCGCCCTGTGC
>CAZANF010000304.1:0-3046 GCA_964486425.1 uncultured Spirochaeta sp.
AATTCTATCTGCCAGTCGGTGTCGGGCGGGAATGCATAACCGCGAGCCTGCTTCCGTTTTGAGTAGAGCTCTACCAGCCTTTCAGCAAGGTCTTCAACGCTTTTGCGAACCTTGTTCTTGCGGCTCTCCCAGGATTTTCCGCCGATTTTATCGAGTCGCGGTACAGAACCCTGCTGACCAATGTAGCGCTGAATGAGATTAACCTGCTCGATCGGAATATATATGAATTCCTCTCCGGCATATTCCAGATGAATATAATCACGCTCATTTCCGCTTGCGCGCATGCGCTGTATCCCGCGAAATCGACCGATGCCGTAGTTGACATGTACAACCAGATCGCCGGGCTCTAATTCCACGAAGGTTTCAATGGCCTGCGACGGGGTTTTCTGCACGCTTGCCGGTGTGCGCTTGCGCCGGCCGAAGATCTCGTTCTCCTGCAGAACGGCAAGCTTTGCTTCCGGAAGTGTGAATCCCCCCTGGAGGGTCTCGGGGATAACCTGGACATCCGACTCCTGCAGTAAATGGGAAATGCGCTCTGCCTGGGACGTCGTTTCAGCACCGACAAGAATGCGATACCCGCTCTGCTGCAGATTATGAATTTCCTCATGCAGAAACTCAATATTTCCAAAAAAGGAACGCGGTCCATCGTAGCTGATCCGGATATCCGGTGAGTATTTTCCAGTCAGCAGAATACAGCGCAGCACACGGTCCACACGGGCTTCAATATCACTAAAGGGAATAAGCAGATTCTCGGGCAGCGGAAAATTTCCCTCTGTTCTGGTCTTGCGATGCAGGCTTTCGAATTCCTTGCCTATGCCCTCGGCGGCACTGTGTAAACGCTCATACTCGGAAAGCACAACCAGGGTTCGGCTGTCTGCATAGTCCAGTATACTCGTTAGCGAGGGAAAGCTGAGGGGAAAAAATACCTCCTCGCGTTCTATGGTACGTGTTTCATACAGATGTTCTATCAGCTGGACACCATCACCGGGAAACTCAAGCAGGGAACGAAGCCGGGCTGAAAGGGCATCAATTCGACCGTCCTCCCAAATCACCTCTTTGACCGGATAGATGGAAAACCGGGCAAGAGACTCAATTGAGGTTTGGGTTGCAGGATCAAAGCCCCGGATATCCTCTATGGTATCGAAGGCAAACACAACCCGCACCGCGTACTCAGATCCAGGAGGATAGATATCCAGTACCTCGCCCCGCAATGCAAACTCACCGCGAATACTTACCCGGCTGACACGTGAATACCCGTAGTCACTCAGCAATCGCGCTATACGGGTCGGATCAAACTCCTGGCCGCGCTGAATCGTATGCAGGTGGTCACTAATCCACTCAGGAGGAGGAACCGGTGAAACCGCTGCCCGCATGGAGGTTACACAGACAAACGGGGCGTTTTTGGAGGTGCGATGATTTTGTGATCGGCACAGATGAGCTAAGATGCGCATACGGGTCCCATGGACAGATGAGTTCTCGGGGACCGGATGATACGGCATCGTCCCATACCAGGGAAACCCCATAGCGTTTACCCCAAGGGTACCAAGATCGCGAACCAGATCATCGACCTCACGTTCGGAAGGAACAACGATTATCATTGATTGAGATCGATTCTTCACAATCCGCGCCAGATAATACGTTAGGAAACTGCCTTGCAGCCCCGCTACCTGAACCGGCCACGATTCACCCATGAGGGTAGAATCCAGCTGAGTAAGCTGCCGATTTCCCTTTAGTTGTCTGCTCAGGGCATCAAATAATAATGTTTTCATAGTATACTTCCGACAATGCTAGTATAAAAACGCTGCGACAGGCGGAGCGAGAATGGAATAATGATATCATGAATAGACAAACAATTTACAGAGCTGTGTTATTTCTCCTGATTATATTCGGAACCGGCATACATCCGTTTGCCGTCACCGCCCAGTCGAGTGAGCTTGATATCTCGATTCGCTTTTATGATCAGGAGATATATACGACCGACAGCAATGTACGGATCCGGGTCAGTATACGGAACAACACCAGCGAGGAGCAGATCTTTCGTTTGGCTGATCACAGACAGTTCACGGTAGCGTTTGAGGTTCGGACACCGGAAAACCTCATTATCCCGCCCAGCCGTGATTTTGTCAGGGTACAAACCATGAACCAGCCTGTTTTTTTTCGCGAGGTCACCCTTGAAGCCGGGGAAGAATACTCATTCGTGGAATCACTTTCCCAGCATACCGAGATTGAATCCTCAGGGGTTTATGTAGTTCAGGCAATCCTGTATCCGATGCTGTCGACACGTAGTGACCAGGATGAAGCTGGAGTGAGATCAAACAGATTAACCCTTTCAATCCGTCCGCCGACTACCAGACTGGAAGAAGCAATACTATCTGCAGAAGAGGAAGTCCGAACGCAGCTTTTAAGGGAGGATATCCCGCCCGATCAGACCGTCCAAACCATGATTGAAGCACGGCAGCGCGAGCAATGGGAGCGGTTCTTCCTGTACCTGGACATCGAGTCCATTATGCTGCGGAATCCACGGCTTGAACGACAGTATCTGAATTCATCTGCCTCGGAGCGGGAAGAAATGATCGAGCAATACCGGGAAACCATGCAGCAGGAGGAGACAGCAGATGAGATCCTGCTGATACCGCAATCCTTTGAAATACTTCAGACCGAATACACGCCGACGGATGGCAGCGTTGTAGTAGAAATGCGATTTACATACCCTACATACGAGGAGATACGGGAATATACCTATTATGTGCGACGTCAGGATGGCTTCTGGAAGATATATGACTATACTGTACGCAATCTCGGGACAGAATAACTCATGAGGATTCTGCTGATAACCACCCAGGAACACCACTATGATTATCTCACACAACTGGGAATTGATACCTATCATATCCTGCATTACAGTGATCCGCTCAAGGCAATGGATAACCTTCAGGAACTGAAGCCGAATATACTTATCGTATCCGCACATGATTTCCCCCGACACTGGAAGCCGCTGCATGTACTGCTGCGTGATGTATCACCGGATGCGTTATTCTTCCTGATC
>CAZANF010000305.1:0-3025 GCA_964486425.1 uncultured Spirochaeta sp.
GCTGTCTTCCAGGTTGATCTCTCGGATGTATCCAAGCTTTTTTGTCTCTTTTAATATACGCTTTTGCCAGTCTTTCATCCAGCGCATGTACACTACCGGAAAGGGTTTTGCAAGCTCCTGTCGCTCGTATAACCGTAACGCGGGAGAGAAGAGTTTGTCGTGCCAGTCGCATACCAACTGGTCCAGCAGCGGTTTGCGCCCGATCTGCTGTCGCAGATAGCCGAAATGCGTAACAAACAGCTGCCGCATCAGAAAACGGTAATAGTCTGATTTGCCGTGCGGAATGCGGGCATCCGGACGGAATACGGTAATCCTGCTCAGTCTATAGAAACGTCGGCGTTCCTGCTCCGGTGTTGCAAAAAGCAGCTGTGATACACGGTGAAGCAGATGTGCAGCGAGGTGCCATGGATTTATCTGGGAGTTGCGCTCAATATATACTGATGCTGATTCGGTAATACTGGCATCCGGAGGTAGGGATTCACGATGTTCCAGGATATCGCAGAGTATATCAAGATCGGATTTATGAGGGTACAGGATTGGAAGAGCCTGGGTATGGATAATATGCATAAGCGGAGTAAACACCTCTTCATCCCATCGATGGGCGATTTCTTCGTCGTCCGGATTGTACCCGAGAAGGAACTGGAGCTTCAGTCGCGATACATGATAGACCTGCCTTTCGAGGCGCTGCCATGTAGAATCTGCTGCATGACCAAAGCGCTTTTCATCAATATAGGAAAACAGGCTGTTTCGCTTCGAGAAGGCTACCTTGGCACCGTACATCGGCAGGTTCGAGTAACAGGGATTTGGCGGCAGCATAACGGGGGTGTGTATTTTTTGTACTACTGCATCGAAATACCCTCCGGTGTGTGTGCGAGCAACAGAGACACGGTGATTGCCGTCCTGCACAAAGTAGAACCCTCCCAGCTCAAACAGCTCGAGTGATTCATTCAGACTGGTTTCAAGGTACAAGTTTCGAATTTTGGTCCATCGTGGTTCCATGGATCGTCGTATCGGCAGAAATCCTACAGCAAAGTCATTGGCGCGATCTACGCTGCCGATGATCCAGCGGCTGTCTACGGTCCGGATCCCGTCGTACTGTTCCTTGCGACCCGGCAGTTGGGAGAGAACGTCCTGCAGAGAGAGAAGGTGCCCGTCGCGATTGGGTAGTATGAAAAGGTGCCGCAGCCGTCGGCGACCGGCTCGGTACACCTCGGAGAAGGATTTACTCGTCATCTGTTACTAAGTATCGCAAATCTTCAAGAGGATTGCCAAATAGCCCACTTTTGCGCATACTGCCCGCATGGCAGTACATCTAATCCGTGATATATTCGCATACGCCGACCGATTCCAGGGCACGGTCTTTGTTATTCAGATTGATTATGATGTGATAGCGCATCCATCCTTTCCGGTAGTGCTGCAGGATCTCGTGCTGCTGCATCAAATCGGTATTCGTGTGGTTCTGGTACCGGGTGCCCGGCGGCATATAGATGAAGTGCTTGAACGGTACGGTATCTCCTGTCCGACCGTAGATGGTGTGCGTGTGAGCAAGCCTGAGGCCATACCGTTCATTAAAATGGCTGCTTTCGACGCTGCAAATCGGGTCATGACCCTGTTAAGCCGACATCATGCGACAGGTGTTATCGGCAACTGGGTTCGCAGTCGCGGGATAGGGGTGGTTGATGGTGTGGACTATGAGGAATCCGGCCGGGTAGATCGCATCAGTATTGATATTGTAACGGGAGTACTGAACGATGGGCTTATTCCTATCTTTCCGTGTATCGGCTGGAGCTCAACCGGTAAGCCGTACAATATTTCCAGCCTGGAACTGGCATCCAGGCTGTCGATAGACTTAAAAGCTGCCAAACTGTTTTACCTGGCCGGATTCGACGGACTTACCAGGGATACCTTGATGATACCGGCAGATTTTCTGCTGGATGAAACCGGCAGAATCTCACGGTTGTATCCGGAACAGGCTGCTGCCTTGCTTCAGCATAATCCGGAATGTGACCAGTATGTACGGTCGATGATTGATTCCGCGATGAAAGCGTGCCTGGGCAGTGTCGAGCGGGCACATATTGTGGACGGCCGACGGGACGGGGTGATTCTGGAAGAGATATTTACCAATCAAGGGGTCGGAACCATGATCCACAGAGCCCCTTTCGAGAGCCTTCGTCCAATGACTGATGAGGATGTCCCCGCCGTTATCCGCTTGATGCAGCCGGCCATGGAGAAGGGGATTCTGGTTCGCAGATCTGCTGAGGATTTGCTGCAGCGACTGGACGACTATGTGGTGTTTGCCGCGGACGAGCAGATTGTCGGCTGCGGAGCCCTGCACGCCTGGGGAGCCGATACTGCCGAGATTGCTGCCCTGGCTGCAGATACAGAGAAGGCTTACGAGAACGTCGGCGAGCGTATTTTGCAATATCTGCTGGGGCGAGCCAGGGAAAAGGGCTGTGGGCAGGTTTTTGTGCTGACAACCCAGACTGCTGATTGGTTTGCCCGCTACGGGTTTGAGCCTGCGAATCTCTCGGTACTGCCGCTGGAACGGCGCGAGGCGTATAATCAGCAGCGCCGCAGTCGGGTATTGGTACATACATTGAGGTAATTGCATGCTGCAGATTTCAGTAGAAGACATACGAGTTCGGTGCATAATCGGGGTGTATCCGCGCGAGCGTCGGCGCAGGCAGCCGCTGCGGATTGATGTTCTGCTGAACTACACCCATGAAGAAGTGATGCATACGGATGAGATCTCCGCCGGCGTGGACTACTCCTTAGTCCATCAGGAAATCCGGTGGTGCGCACAGACCGGTCGCTATCAAACCCTGGAGGCCCTGGCATATGCAATATCACAAAAGCTCTCAGGGGTATTTCCACTTATCGGGCGGCAGATCATAACCATTCGCAAACCGCGTGCTCTACCGGGAACAGCCGTTGCCGGTGTGGTTTTTATGACTAATTCTTAAGTCATCACAAAACGACACCCGAAAATCACGCAACTACATACTGCCGCGGTAAATCCTGCTTC
>CAZANF010000306.1:0-2981 GCA_964486425.1 uncultured Spirochaeta sp.
GATCAAAATCGATGTGTTCTATATCTTGGGCCTCCTCAGGGGTGAGGGGTCGAACGTGCTCCTGGTCCTGATAGATAATTGTGGGTTTTTCTCTTGAAGCCGGATTCGCAGAGGTGAGTGTGAGGCCAACTTTAGTACTGTCAATGTTTACCTGCTCTTCGTAAACGGCCTGATCCAAAACTTTAATGATATCGTTTGGCCCCGCGGCATCGACTGCATCCTGAATGGTGGAAAACTGGCCACGCCCATCTTGTGAGACTGTAAATGTCGCAGCCTGTAATATGCCGGATAGTGATAGAATGCCCAAGAGGGCAAGCGTATAAGTGTGTCGCATAGTACACTCCTTTGGTAGTGAGGTTATGTAAGCCAAGCGCGCGCAACTATTTTATTATTACCGTTATATAATCAGACCATGCATTATATGTGTTTTGCCACATCGTCTGGCATTGAACCAGATAGGTACCGGGCTTATTCCATGTGTGTTCCATTGATGCCTTTTCACTCCACTTAGAGGTTTGCCCGTCTCCCCACCAGAACCGGTAAGAGTAGCTATTGTCAAGAGGCTTCGTCGGCTCGACTGCACTGAACAGATACGATCTGTCTACTTCCCCTTCAAGCGTTCGATGGAACGTAAAGGCTGATGAGACGTAAAAGGGCATCGGTGAACGGGAAGGAAGAAGCAGTGTCTTTGTTGAAATGATCTCGATTGAATCGGATGGGGTGGGGCCGGGCAGAAATATCGGCATCAGCTGCCGGCTTCGCGGGTCAAAACCGATAATGTGCACCAACCCTGGAGGGATGTTCTGGATCCTAACAACACATGTCGAATCAATCCTTACGGATAAAGGGAGCCCCGGAAGAATCACAATCATATCCTTATTCAGGCCAAGCGAATCGGCGTTGTCGATGTAGATACTACCCTCATAGTCAAGGAATATGGAATCAGACATCATCCTGTTGTTTTCGAGACGTACTCGTTTCTTTACAAATCCTTTTCCCGACCAGGAGTCCTTTCCTGAGATACAGTAAGTCCCATCCGGCAGTGAGTCGAAATGAAAATGCCCTTCAGAATCAGCATATGTTTCTCTATAAGCTTTTGTGCTATCAGTCGCATGATTATAATCGTCGGGAAGTATACGTACCAGCGTATTGGCAGCGGGTTTACCTTCGCTTTTCATGGCGATGCCGGCATATGCATTACCATGATCACTTGATCCGCCGGCTACAGGGTTTGTACAGTTGGTTAAATAAAATGATATGCTCAGAATTCCGATCACCATCAGTTTATTCATCAGGGGTTTCCTTCGGCTTCTTCTGTTCTTTACTGAGTGGAAACAGGTGTATGTTACAGTTATAAATTCTGTCAGTGTGCTTATCATCATCGACAATGCGTCTGATTCGGTCCTTAAATTCCTCTACTTCCTGTACAATCTTCCTATACGAATCTTCGGAAACCCCGAGGGTCATCGAAGAGATATAGCGCTTGGTTGGCGGAAAAGCTTCCAATGCCCGTGTGCCAAGCTCCGAAAACTGTCTGTTGAGATTGCGTACACCCTGTGAGCTTATATGTTGTCCGGTTGTAATTGCCGGACTGCTCTGATGGTATGTGCCGCTTTCTCCTCGGGTTATGAATCCCAGCCTCAGAAGCAGGTCGATACTCTCTTTGGCCTGTTTTTTCTTTATGGGAGGCTCTACCGAACGGGCAAGCAGCTCGTAATCCTCGCCCCAGTCAATTGTACAGGCCAGCTCCCGCAGGGCGGGGTTGTACCAGTGTGAATAATACTCGAAATGGTCGGCCGGGATCACCTTCAGGTCGACTTTGCGCCGCAGCTGCTTAAGTTGAGAGAAATAGAGTTGTTTCTCTTCCTGTGTTTTACTCTGGTTCAGATGTACCAGGGCGGTGAAAAACGCCGCATCCTTATCGGTAAGTCCCAGTCCCTTAATAAAGGCGGGCAAGGTATTTCTGGTGAGATTACGCTTCCCATCGACAATCTCCTGATACAAAGAGGGTGATTTTATCCCTGCTTTATTACAGAAATAGCGATTAGAAAAGAAAGGAAATCGTTTCTTCCGATCCTCGAAATAATCGCGCAGAAATTGCCGATAGTTATCATAATGCTCGATTCGTTCCATGTATATAACATACCTTAAACACTGCTGAATAGCAACAGGCGGGGGGCTGAAAATGTACTCGAAGTGAGTACAAAATGGTGCATACGGTGTGAAAGATAAGCTTTATGCTCTCAGCGCGCACTCTGTAGTGAGTACAGTGCGATCGATGTCTGTGAGGCAGAATAACGCACTGCCGGCGGTATTGCTGTCTTTGGAGCAGGTGCAATAACTCGTCAGCAATCCAGACATCCAAGCACATTCGGCGATGTTGCAGGAGTTGCTTGGGTATCGGGTTCTTGGCTACTCGGAACGCCAAAAAAAGTAAACCCGATAGAGAAGGCGAAGTTTACTAAATGCTGAATGGGTGTACGGAAAGGAAATATAGAATCGTATGTTTTGAACACTTATTCCTCATAGATCATTTTACGAGTCATCCCGCCGTCGATAACCAGATTCGTTCCGGTGATGAAATCGTTTTCTGAATCACTGAGGTACAGCGCTGCTCGTGCGATGTCAGATGGCGCTCCCACTCGGCCGCAGGGGTGTTGCCTGTGATCCTGTGGAGTCAGCTCAGGATTATGGCGATGGCGACTTTTTTTCCAGCCGGCGACCTCTATCCAGCCGGGACTGATACAATTGACCCGGACATCGGGGCCGCAGCTTATGGCCATTGCATGGGTGAGTGCAACGATCGCACCCTTGCTCGCAGCATATGATTCGGTATCGGGCTCAGACGTAATCGCTCGAGTGGAGGCAATATTAACAATGGAGCCGCGGGACGCTCTGAGAGGCGGCAGCGCATACCGGGTGCAGAGCAATATGCTGTGTCCATTGGTGCTCAACACACACTTCCATTCCTCCAGACCGAC
>CAZANF010000307.1:0-652 GCA_964486425.1 uncultured Spirochaeta sp.
GTGTCTGGATCCTGCAGCACGGCTCCGGCCACTGGAGATTCCAATGCAGCCCGGTGGTCTTTGCTCTCCTGCCCAATCACCGCTCCTACCGAAGGTTCATACAGCACCCCACCCACCGAGGTTGTTCCGATGTCGATTCCCACTATGCTCATTGCCTGCAGCCCACTCCACAAAATAAAGTAGCTTATGATACCGCACCCGGGCCGTATAGTAAATATCGACTGGCCGGCTTCCTTCCGGCATAAATCCGGCTCCATTGTCGTTCATTGACTCCTGTAATAGATATTTCTACCATGTATCTATGGAAACAATACATCTTCATAATCTAGAACAGAATGCAAATCGGATCGGAATCGGAACCTGGGCTATCGGCGGATGGATGTGGGGAGGCACAGATGAGAAAACCTCCGTTAAAACCCTCCGGAAAGTCTTTGACCGAGGGCTCAACCTGGTCGATACCGCCGATGTCTACGGGTTCGGCACCGCCGAGGAAATCGTAGGCCGCGCCATACGGGAACAGGGCAACCGTGATGAACTCATTCTTGTGACGAAAGTCATCGTCCGCTGGAATGAACAACACAAAGTAAGGCTGGATGCAAGCAAGCAGTACATTCTTCAGGAGGTAGAGGCATCAAGACAACAGCTCAATACC
>CAZANF010000307.1:662-2975 GCA_964486425.1 uncultured Spirochaeta sp.
TACCTGGATATCTAACAGATCCATTGGCCCGACCCCAAAGTCCCGTTTGAAGAAACTGCCGAAGCCATGCAGGATCTCTTGGACAGGGGCATCAGCCGCTCCATTGCCGTCAGTAACTACGTCTCGGAGCAGATGGACGAGTTCCGGAAAACGGCACCGATTCATGTAGTGGAGCCGCCGTACAACATCTTCGAAAGAGAGATCGAAGAAGTCGTGCTTCCCTACAGCCTCAACAATGACATTACGACCCTTGCCTACGCGGCTCTTTGCCGCGGGCTGTTGTCCGGGAAGATGACCCGCAACAGGCAATTTCAGGGGGATAATCTGAGAGGTCAGATGGACCCGAAATTTCAGCCCGAGCGATTCGATCAGTATCTCGAAGCTGCCGACAGGCTGGACCGCTTCGCCCGCGAAAACTACGACAAAACGGTTCGGGACCTGGCGGTGAGATGGGTACTCGATAAGGGCGCCGGCATAGCCCTCTGAGGCCTGAGAAAACCGGATCAGGTAGAGGGCATTGAGAATGTCTACGACTGGAAAATCGAAGAAGATGCCATGCAGGAGATCGATCGCATCATTGAGCACACCGTAAAGGACCCGGTAGGCCTCGAGTTCATGGCGCCCCCGGTCAATGAATGGGGCTGATTCTCCTGATACACAAGTCTGCTAAAACACTGGATGCGTGTTCATATCAGAAGCAGCACCGCAGTTCACCCCTGTACCTCGTGCCCCTACTCCCGCGGCGGCCACTTTTTAGGGTCCGCATAGCGGACCGGGGCGTAGAGAAAGCCGAAGGAAACGGCCCCGTACTTGCGGTTCACACGGTGGTGCAGGCGGTGGACGTTGATGATGCCTCCCCGGCAAAGCGGCGTAGCTGCTCCGTCTGTTCCTCAGCAATGGTGGCCTTTTTGAACACCATGCCCGCGGGGATTTCGAAGTGCTCTATAGCCCGGACTACCCGCGTAGGTCGTGAATGCCCGCCGTGGTGGGTTCGGTGACCAGCAGCACGTAATCCACCCCGGCATTCAGGCGTGCATGCACCAGGGTGCCCATGCTGCTGTCCGACAGGTACCACTCGCCCACCTCCTCGGTACGATAGGAGACGGCATCAACGGAACAGACCAGACCGCAGACCCCGCAGACCACCGGGTCCACCTCTGCCGTGCCGTCATCCCGCTTGGCAATGGCGTTGAACCGGCAGTGCCGGATGCAGGCCTTGGGGTTGATCTTCGCCACCTTGCCGCCGGTGAATGAGTGACTTTCCCTGCGTTGAGGGTCGAAGAGGAGATGCAGGTTGGCCGCATCCACGTCGATAGTCGGCAAAGACCATGTTCTCCGCCAGGGAGGCCAGTGCGGCTGAGACGAAGGTCTCAGCCGGTGCCCCCCCCTTGCCGCTCAGTACAACGATCCGTTTCATAGCGCCTCTATGCCGTTTCGACTGTCAGTGGTGCGGCCGGCGGCGGTTTGTCCGCCGGTAGTTTGTGTTTCTGTAATCCGGCGAATGTCCCCGTAGAGGCAGCGAAACACCTCCCGATACTGCGGTGCTGAACTGAGGAGGGAGCGACCACGGACATAGCCGGCGGCGATCGTCTCGTTGTAGGGAATTTCCAGCAGTACCGGTAGCTTCTCACTGCGGCAGTAGTTCGCCACCCCGGCGGTGCCCAGATCAGCGTGGTTGATCACCATTCCCATCGGCACGCCGCTCTCCCGCAGCTCCTCCACCGCCAGCCGCAGGTCGTGCAGGCCGAAGGGGGTGTTCTCCGTGACCAGCAGGGCGAAGTCTGCTCCCTGCACGGCGGTGACCATGGGGCAGGTAGTGCCGGGCGGGAAGTCGATGACGGTGGTTCGATCCGGCTGAATATCGTGCTTCACATCACGGATGATAGGCGGGACCAGTAATTCCCCCAGGCCCAAGCGACCGAAGCTGTACGGCAGCATTCCACTATGACCGCTGACGACCTCGCCGATCACTCTGGGCTTTTCGCTGATCGCGTTCTGCGGGCATAATAGGGTGCAGCCGCCGCAGCCGTGACAGAGATTGGAAAAGGTGAGCACCTTGCTTCCCAACCGGACAATAGCCCTGAAGGCGCAGAAGGAGCTGCACTCGCCGCAGGCAAATGATAGGAAAAGTAATCCGAGTCATCAAGGAGGAATGATAAAAAGATCTTCATAAGCTTTGTGGATTGATATACTGTCGCAAACTTAGTTTGAGACAGCAGGTTACTGTTCGTCATGTCTATTGGTCTACGAGACCGTCAAGGAGAATGGAATCAATTCACCGTACAGGAGCTGTTTTGAACAACACCAGGAGTA
>CAZANF010000308.1:0-2969 GCA_964486425.1 uncultured Spirochaeta sp.
CTGCACAGCCTGGAGCTGCCGGTTGTGCTGCCGGCGGGGGCCGCAATCGAGACCGTCGAGGGTAGTGGTGGTGATGCTGTACTGGAGAGTCCGGGAGACGGCAACGCATTGCAGGATCGCCGGATTATCCGGCTGGATGGTGTGACGCCGCAGATTAATGCCATTACTGCTCCTGCAGGGTACTATCGGACCGGGCAGACCGTAACAATCACCCTTGAGATGAGTGAAGCGGTGCAGGTTGACGGCAGCCCCGGGCTGCAGCTGCGGGATGTGAGTGGTAGTGGATATACCGCTGATTTCATCAAGGTCGACGGCAGCACGGTTGAGTTTGCCTACACCGTACAGGCCGGGGACAATACCGATGCGTTCGGGTATGTTCCGAATGCTGTGCTGGAATCAGCAGCTGCGGAGACAATCACCGATGTAGCCGGTAATCCACTGCAGCTGTCGGACGGCAGCACTTTTATGCAATTGCCGGGTATTGTACTGGATACCACAGCCCCGGCTGCACCTGGAATGCGGGGGAATGGCGGAGCCCTGGCTACAACCTACTCAGCCGATGTCGAACTGACGCTTACCGGTATTGAGGATAATGCAGAGGCCTGGTACTCGACGAACGGCGGAGTTGTCTGGAGTCGGTATGATGCTGATGCTCCGCCGTCACTGGGGCCCGGCAACTACCAGCTTACCGCGCGACAGCGTGACCAGGCCGGCAATATGTCGGGTCAGGCAGCAGTGATCGACGTAACGATTGAAAGCAGTTTTCCCGCACTGGAGGCAATAAGCGTTGAGGAGCCGAACGGCTCATATCAGGCCGGGGGAACCCTGCATTTCCGGCTGTTCTTTGCCCGTGAGGTGGAGGTTGCCGGCACTCCGGAACTTACACTTGGCAATGGACAAACCGCTGTTTACGACTCGGTCGACGGCAAGGTGCTGCGCTTTGCCTACCAGATTGAGTCGGGTGACATGATGGATCCCGTAACTGTGACCACCGCGCATCTGGACGGCGTGGCGGATGCATTCGGGAATACAGCCCCGGCGACAATTGATGCGGACAGCGATCCATCTCTGCCCGGACTAAACCGGCCAGATTTGATAGTCGATGATCTGCCGCCGGCCTTCGAGGTGTCCTCTGCATTTACCCCTTCAGACGGAGGCTTGCTCAGTGAGGGTGTAACGCAGCTTACCTTTTCCTTTGACGAACCGGTCTTTGCCGAGTCGGGAACTATCACCATTCAGCGCAGCGCAGGCTGGCGAATTCCGCCGGTGCTGAGCATGGATGAGTTCAATGCGGTGTATAACTCATCGGCACTGGATGCCGGTGATCGGCAAACACTCATGCGGGCCGCAGGGGGTGTGCCGGTGGTCGATGAAGGTGACCCTTTACTTGATCTGACTGAGGACTGGGTTGATCGCAGTACCGATCTGTACCCTGAAAATAATATCTATCCTCCGGATCAACGATTCGGCACCGGGCAAACGATTGGACCATACCGTCCGATACCACACGGTTTGATTGAAAACGGGGGACAGTACAGCCCGGATACCAGTACCAAGTATGTACTGGCGTACGACTATGATCTTGATAATACTGATCTGCGTGCAGTTTTCGAAAAGGCCGGCTACCACCGGCTGGAGATTGATGTAACCAGCAGCATGGTAGCGATCGACGGCAGTGAAGTTACCATCACTCTCAATCAGCCGTTGCCCAACGGCATCGACTGGGAGGTGGAAATTGATGCCGCTGCCTTCCGCGATGCGGCCGGTAATCCCTCGCCGGCACTGGCGACCGGTGATTGGGAGTTCGGCAGCGATAAGGTGGCAACCCCGGTGATCCGGGTGGATCGCTACAGCCATAATCATCACAGCGAGGTGCCGGATGGAACGGTGCCGTTCCGCATCGATTCACAGACTATCGACGCGGATATTCAGTGGCTGGAAACAGACGACGCTGGAATCCCCGGTACGCCTGGCACAGCCTACAACGGCCCCGGGTCTCATACCGCAGGAGACGATGACTATACAACCGGGCAGAGTACCTATCTCAAGGCCGTCGCATCAGCCGGTGCAGGCACCCCCGGTCGAGGCGCTTCCGAGTACGGCTATGAAGGCGCCTTCCGAACCGTCGTGATACATACAAATTGGACTGAACCCAACTATGTTGACGGCAACAGTGGCAATGCATATGACCGCCTCTACATCCAGGGAAGCAACGAGACCGGCGGCATGCCCACTGTATCGGGGTTTCCGTTGCGCGATGCTACACGATATCGATGGTACAGTAAACAGATGTACTTCGATGAGAATTTCGATGGGAATAATGACCGATATATATGGGTCAGCTGGGAGGTTCTCGTAGATTTTTCAAGTATTGTTGCGTTCTATGACGATCCTCCCGACTGGTCGCGTCGGGAAGGGGGCGATAATGACGGATTTCGTCATGCTATACATGCCAATTCATATCATGAGGTTGGGTATGGCGAATTGACCGAAATCGAGAATCAGGGCTTCTGGGGCTACTAGGACTGATGGTAATGCTGCGAGGCGGTGAGGGTAACATGACATTGTTAAAAAATGGATTACACAAAGTAATCGCAGGCCTGTTCGGCAGCCTGTTGATATTGATATTCGGTATGATTCTATCGGCCTGCAAAAATCCCTTCCAGGTTGGTCTTGGTGAGGCTGCCGATATGGATGGTCCGGTAGTGAGAATTATCGCACCGGATTACATGACCAACGTACAGTCGGAGTTTCTTGTTCGCGGTACCGTCCGGGACAACTTCAGGGTGACCGAGCTGAGGGTGGAACTGCAGGATCATGAGCATCGCTGGGAGTACAGCAATGGAGACTGGCGCCGCCGGATAGATGGCGGCAACTGGGACTCGGTGGATGAGGGTACGTGGAACGAGGGGTCCGACGGGCTGGTAGAGTGGTCGGTTCAGGTCTCGCTCGCCGGCCTTCCCGAGGGG
>CAZANF010000309.1:0-2957 GCA_964486425.1 uncultured Spirochaeta sp.
CGGATAGAATCATTGCAATACTATGACATAGTGGCGCCGCTGCGTCAATTTACGCTATTATGACAATATGATAATCTCAACCATTGCACGAGTGCTTGCGGCGCTGTATTCCAATACACGCCCGGGCGAGGTCGCTGCAGGAATTGCCATGGGGTTCTGGGCGGCCATGATACCTTCAGCCTCCCCGCTTTTCTGGCTGATTTTTTTCGCACTGTTCTTTATCAAGATCAACCAGGCTATGGCTTTGCTGAGCCTGCTGCTTGCTTCCGGTGCCGCCATTTTACTGGATCCTGTGCTGCACCAGATCGGCTTTTACCTGCTCACCGCAGATAATCTGTTTCCCGTCTGGAACAACCTCTACCAGATACCGCTTGTTCCCCTGACCCGCTTCAATAATACCGTCGTAATGGGTGGTTTAATTACCGGTCTGGCAGCCTTCCCGGTACTCTTTTTTGCTGTGCAAGCGATAATCATCCCGATTCGAACCAAGTTAGTCCCCAAAATAGCCGCAAGCAAACTGGCACAGAAATTGTACACCTCACCCAAAATAGCAAAATTGATAGCCGGCTTCCGGCGCTGGAGCGAGCTGTATCAAACAGTCAGAGAATAATATGCAGAAACAAAAACTCCCCAAAATAGCACGAAAATCATATTCACCTGCCCAGTTTCGGAAAAAGGTGACCGGAAAGCTCTTCCTTCCTCAAGACCGGGACTTTTTGCAATCGATGTTCAAAGAGCAGCCCGACGGTCGATTACAGCTTCAGGAAAACCCTGATCCGAAGGATCTCAAGCGACTGCAGAGATTGAGTAAAGCTATTGCCAAGAATCGCGGGGTACTTCGGACAGGCCGTCTGGCGATTCCTGCTGCCGTGGCCGCGGGGTTGCTGATTTTCAGCCTCGTCTGGCAGGACCGGCTGATTGCCCAGGCCCTGCAGAACGGCCTGCAGTATGTCTTCCAGGCACGAGCAGAGGTAACCGGGCTGCGCCTGCGCATCTTCAGCGGAAGTATTAATATTGAAAAGATTTCAGTTGCCGACCAGGCACGGCCGATGCAGAATCTCTTTGAGGCGGAGAACCTCCGTTTTGATGTAGACCTGCCGGCCTTGCTGCAGCGAAAACTGATAATCTCCGACATGCAGATAGAAAATATCCGCCATGGAACTGCGCGATCCATGAGCGGTGAGCTATCCCGCACTGCACAATCTGAAGCCACTGAAGTCAACGAGTCCGCTCCTTCTTTGCTTCAGGATTTCACCCTTCCCCAGCTGGATGCGAGTGATGCAGCAGACATGGTGCAGGAATATGCTGAATCCCTGACGGTTACCGGCAGCATCCGGCAGGCACAGGAGTATGCGGAGCAGACCCTAAGCGCATGGGCTGAGCGGATGCAGGAATATCGCCGGCAAACTGCCGACATGGAGTCCACTGTACGCGAGGTAATGCAGATAGATCCTCGCAATCTCACTACTATTGATGAGATACTCGCTGCCCGCGATAGTATGCAAGCCGCTATTGAGGAGGCTTCACAGCTGCAGGAACAGGCGGGCAATCCGCTTCGTCAGGCTGCCGGCGAAATTGGCCGCGCACAGGGCTATATTGATGCCGCGGGCGAAGGCTTCGAGCAGGACCTGCAGATGCTGCAGCAGCAGATCGGTGCAATTACCTCCGATCCATTCGGAATAGTAACAGGGATTGCGGCTTCATTTCTGTCCGATACAGGACAGGAAAGGCTGCGTGAGATCCGTACTGGATATCAACGCTTCAAACGGCTGCAGAACTTACGAACCCAGGTCTCTGCGCAGGAAAGCCCGGATGAACCGGCACGGATACCCCGTGGCGGAATAGAGATCGCATTTCCGAACGATTCATTGCCGGGACTGCATATCCGCCGGGCATTTTCATCATTCAGTACCTCCGACTCCCTGCATGAACTGGAAATACAGGATCTCAGCAGCAATCCCCGGTTGATCGGTGCTGCTCCGGGGTTCAGTTACGACTATACATCCGGAATCACAAAGACAGAGATTTACGGAAGTCTACCGCTGGAGCCCGACTCTGCTTCAGAGCAGGAGTCTCCGGCGATGCTTTCAGTACGGAATACCGGTGTTCCGCTACATGAATCCCGGGATACCGGACCAGGAGGTGTAATTGAACTGCAGGGAATTACCGATCTGCACTGGGATACTCGCCTTTATTCTGTCGAGAGGTTCGAGGTTGAGGCAAACATTCGTATTGAGGATGCCCGGGTAAACATCCAGGGGGGCAGCCGCATACTGTCGGAACTGCTTACCGAGGCTGTAGAACAGGCCGGGGTGATAATCCTGCAGCTTCAAATACAAGCGGACAACGGTGAGATTCAATCGGTTCGCAGCAGCACAAATCTGGATGCGCTGCTTGCGGATGGCATGCGTCGAATTCTTGACCGGCAAAGAACAGCCATGATAGCAGCAGTTGAAGCAGAATTGCGCGAGCTTGTTGCTCGTGAGCGCCAGCGCCTTGAACCTTATGAACAGCAACTGGAGGAGCTGCAGCAGACTGCACAGGAAATGTACCAGCAGATCCAGGAGTATCAAACACAGGTGGTACAAACACGCGAGCTGATCACCGACGAAATAGGCAGTCTGGATCAAACTCGAGCCGAGCTGGAGAATCGGCTGCGCCAGGAAGCAGCGGATATTGAAGATCGAGCTCGCCGCGAGTCCGAGGCCGCCGAACAGCGAATCAGGCAGGAGGCTGAGGAAGCGGAAGCACAGGCGCGCAGGGAAGCCGAGGCACGAGCCAGGGCCGAGCGAGAACGTGTCGAACAGGAAGCAAGAGAACGCCTGGAGAGATTACCCGAGGTACCGCGTGTGCCTGGATTTTAATACCCGGCAGGGATTACTGAAGGAATTCTTCTTGAGTAGTAGCAAAACGACACCTGAAATTCCGCTTTTCTGTTTCTTAAAATGCCATTTATT
>CAZANF010000310.1:0-2953 GCA_964486425.1 uncultured Spirochaeta sp.
TATTGATGTCACCGAGATATACTGCGGTGAGCGGATAGTCTGTGACGGGGGGCTCCTCGGGCACGGCCAGGGAGTCGTGCGCAGCAAGGGGAGTATTCGCGCGGTGTTTATCGAAAACTGTGTAATCGAATCGCATCGGGCAATTTACATTCAAAAAAACTGTCTATATGGAAAGGTTCGAACCCTGGGCCGTGTGGTGCTCGGAGATAAATCACGGGTTATTGCCAGCGAGATTGTATCGGCTCAAGGCGTATATGCCTTCTCGCTGGGAAATCAGCAGGGTTCCCGGGTAATCGTGTGGGCGGGAATCAATTTTGTTGTGGAACGAAAGATTGATTCCCTGCGAAAGAAGGTGGAAGATATTGCGTTCCGTATATCCAGGCTCAGAATCCATCTTGAAACGCATGACAGTCTGCAGGTGAAAAGCAGGCTGCAGGAGCTCATGGATCAGCGTAACGAGATGCAGCAGAAAATCGGGGACCTGTTAGGCTCGCTGGACAGCAGTGAAGACTCGCGGGTTGCCGTGAAGGATAAAATCTATCCCGGAACGGTAATACATATCTGCCGCGCTCATTACGTGGTGGAAAAGGTGCTGAAGGGGGTGGAGTTTCGGCTGGATGCAGCTTCGGGAGTGATTGTCCAGGAGGCACTGAACACGAAAAACTTCCCGAAACTGCAGGAGCTTGAGTCCGGAGACTAGTGCTGGGCGTACAGGCGTTTGAGCGCCAGCTGGTAGACTCGGTCCCCGTAGAGATAATCAGTCTCCTCCTGCAGCAGCTGTCCGGAACTAGCGGTTGTGAACACCCGGGGAAGAGTTCTGACGCGCGGTATATCGATCTCGCCGCATCCTGATGGACCACCGGAAAGAATGATCTCCTCACCTCCCTCCAGTTCCATTCGTATCTCGATTCCTGTATCCAGACTGTCAGGATTATGGTGCTCGGCTTTAATGCTGCGGCCGTTGGGGGTAAGAAAATCAGCCCCTGCTATATCCCAGTCGAGTCGTTCGGAAAGCCACAGGAGATACAGCTGAACGGTGGCACAGCCGCCCCCTTCAATGCGGATGCTGATGACTTTGTCCAGCAGTGGGAGGGACTTCTCATGATTAAACGCCCATGCGGTGAGTTTCCGCAGCGGCAAACCCCGCTTCCAGGACAGGTCCGCCAGCAGAACCCCGGCTTCGGAAACCTGTTCGAGGTAGACGCGAAGCAGCTCTCCGACCGGACCATTTTTCTTGCAGATGAAATCGCTGTCGAAGATAATCTTGTCGGCGTGTTCGGCGGCTTCTGCGATAATGTCCTCGTTGCCGATTACCTTGTCGAGCCAGAGTATGTAAACCGGGATCTCGCGCAGCAGTAGCGGCGTCCATGCCCCTGCCGAAACCCCGTATTCATCGCGGCCGCATTCAATCAGCACCTCCTGAAAGCATACCGCTTTTCCGTCGTTGTCCTCGAGACAGCGAGCTGACACAAACACCTCGCTGCTGTCGCTGTCAACCCGGTTGATATGGATTATGCGAGCGGTGCGCTTGCCGAACATATCCGAGTAAATCTGTTCTGCCTGCTGCTGCGATTCCTGCCTGGTAAAAACGACAAGATTGAACAGAGTGGCACGGGCACCGTACGGGGAGGCCTCCATCTGCAGCTTGTGCAGTTCTTTTTCCACTTTTTCGGGTGAAAACAGCGATCTCATAGTTTCCTCCAGCGTCGATTTTCACGCCCGATCAGCAGTTTCGCAAGTTCAGGACCGGTTGAGCCTGCAGGATACTCAACGACCGGGGTGTTCTGTTTTTCCCATCCCTTTAATATGCGGGTGATGAAGGTCCAGCCGGCTTCAATCTCGTCTCGCCGGGGGTACAGGGTTGCTTCTCCTAGAATAGCATCCAGGATAAGCCGTTCATAGGCCTCCGGTGTAGGGATTCCAAATGATGATCCGTACGAGAAATCCATGTTGACCGGACGCATGGCGTTTTCATGCCCCGGGATTTTTGCGTTCATATGCAGGGTTATCCCTTCATCCGGCTGGATACGGATTACCAGAACGTTCTTCGCGGAGTCCGGTAGATCGGGGGTAAACAGGGATAACGGCGGAGTGGAGAAGTGGATTGAGATCTCGGTAACCTTGCGCGCGAGCCGCTTTCCGGTGCGCAGATAGAAGGGAACCCCGGACCATCTCCAGGTATCAATGTATACCTGAAGAGCTGCGTAGGTTTCTGTTTTTGAATCCTCCGGGACACCGTCCTCATCCTTGTAGCCCTGTACCTCCTCCCCTTGCGAGAATCCGGCGGCATAGCGTGCCCGAACGGTAAAGGTGTTTACGTCCTTGTAGGTGATCGGCCGCAAGGCCTGCATTACCTTGACCTTTTCGCTTCTCACTGCTTCTGCACTCAGGGATGAGGGTGCCTCCATTGCGGTTAGGCTCAGCAGCTGAAACAGATGGTTCTGAATCATATCCCGCAGCGCACCTGACTTGTCGTAATAGTTGGCCCGTGTGCCGACCCCAATACTCTCGCCGACGGTAATCTGCACATGGTCAATGTGGTGTCTGTTCCACAGCGGTTCGAATATAGTATTGCCGAAGCGAAGCATCATTATATTTTGAACGGTTTCCTTGCCCAGATAGTGGTCGATGCGGAATATCTCTTCCTCGGTAAAATACTTCGACAGCAGCTGATTCAGGCTGCGTGCGGAGGCCAGGTCGCGGCCGAAGGGTTTTTCGATAATGATGCGGCTGAACCCCTCGGGATTATGCCCGCATCCGTGTTCACCCAGTTGAGTAATGATTTCCTCATATGATGACGGCGGGGTGGAGAGATAATAAAGGCGATTGCGAAACCCCTCACTGTAGGAATCGATCTTTTCATATCCCCTGGGATCCTCAAACGTGGATTGCAGGTATTCCAGATTGGCCAGGAACTGCTTCAGCCTGACCGATTCAGGATTGCCGAAAACTT
>CAZANF010000311.1:0-2932 GCA_964486425.1 uncultured Spirochaeta sp.
CGATGCGGCGCGGAATCCCGGCGAAAAGGAAGGCAAAATAAGCATGCAGGGGGGCCAGCGGGGAGATATCCTTGAAGGTGAGCTCTCCGACATAAATCGGCTTCTGTACAAACCCCCTGCAGCGTTCGTGAATCAGATTGCGGATATAAAGGGGAAAGTGCGGGATGTTGCAGGAATAGTTTGCCCTGGGTACCCACAGTGCGGTGCGGGCAGGATCCAGTCCCAGCTGATCTACGGTTTCGATATAGTTCTCTGCAATAACATTCATCGGCAGGCACTGCCCGGCGTTGGTGTGCAGGCTTCGTCGTATCAGCCTCTCGCTCTGTTGCATAACACGGGCATCAATTCCCTGTCCCCGCAGCACAGCCGCCAGCAGCGGGAGGGTCAGATCATCCCAGTTCGGCATGAGCAGGGTGCAGCCGCGCGGGTTTTTCAGGAATTGCGGTGACAGGGCCCGGGGCGACTGGTTCGGGGGTTCGGGAGCATGTCGTGGTCCGAGAATGCCTATCCCCTGAATCCAGTTGCGTGCCTGCTGCTGCAGATCATTCGCCCAGCCGGAGAATCCGGAGAAATCCCGGGCCTGCGGGGTTTCGGGTGCGACACCGGCTGCGATACTGTCCTGCCGGCTCAGGTGGTTGTGAAAGGTGCGGACTGCCGCTTCAATACGTGTTTCATAGCCTACGGCAGAGTCGTGTTCATCAATCTCCAGGATAAGATAGGGTTTCCCCGAGCGTTCCATTATCCGTCGGAAGAAATCACCGGTAAAGGAATCCGGACCGCATTTGAAGGCGGTAATAAAAACCGGGTACAATCCGGGGGTTCGCTCTGCAACTGCAGCAGCATAGAGGGCTTGTTTTGCATAATACCAGGGGATTTCGGACATAATCGCAGCATATTCACTGTCGATATCCGGATTTCCCGGCAGCATGTCCTGGTAAAAGACACGTGTTCCCAGGCTCCCGAAGGTTTCCGGTATCCCCTTGTTCATTGCAGTGTCCAGGATGAGGTAGGGTCGGCCGATGAGCACTACATCTGCAGTGTCGGGGCCGGTACGGTTGTCCTCATACAGCCGGCGGTAAGCCTGCTGCCGCAGCGAATGCCGATGGCGAGACGCCTTGTAGGCGGATGTTATGCCGGCGACGGAAATTGTGTGCCCGTCACGCTTGTGAAAGGCATCTATCAGTTCGGTAAGAATCCTTCCGCTGTCATACACTGTTGCTACCAGCGGACGAATGAACGGGGACTGTCCCTCACGGGAGAGCGAGACCGTGGATGCATGCTGGGTAAAATAGCAGTACTGCTGTTGTCCGCGAGCCGAGGTTTGATTGTTCTGCAGGTAGATGGGGGAGAAGATGTAGTCGGCTTTTTTCAGCAGCCGGGATACATGTCCGTAGTAGGCAGACATGGGTGCACAGAACTCTGCCTCGGAGGTTTCCTTGCCGGAGGTAACTGCGTCGCGGTGGTTCGCGCTTTCCACGACAGGAATATCCAGCAGGCGAAAGAAATCCCGCCAAAGGGCGGCGTCCTCCACCATGGTGAGCCCGATCGGCAGGCCGATGCGGTACGGAGCCGTTTGTGACGCGGCATTGTCAGGTGTATTGTCGGCTGAGCTCTTCCGGATTTTTTGCTCTTCCCGCCGGCGAGCCTTTATGAGGTCGAAACCGCTGCAGTTGCGCTGAATATAGCCCTTGGTTGCATAGTCCCTGCCGCAGAGAAAGCCGAAGGCGACGGTGTTTCCATCAACCTCGGTGAGGGTGATCTTGCAGTGGTTCGTACAAAGCTCGCAGACCTCGGATGTGGTCGGCAGCTCCTTCTGGTGCAGACTGATGCCGCGGAATTTCGTCGAGATTGTTCCCTTGTCCCGCAGTATCAGGGCGGCACCGAGGGCTCCGGTGAGATGGCAGTAGCGTGATACAAAGATAGGCCGCTTGAGCTCCTGTTCGAAGGCTGCTACCAGGGCCTCGTTGCGGGCGGTGGCGCCCTGAAACATTACCACCGAGCCGATATGCTTCGGGATTGCTACCTTGCGCAGATAGTTCTCGCGTACTGCATGAATCGCCGCGGTCAATGCCTCCGAGGTTGTGGTGCCCTCGGCCAGCAGATGATTCACATCCCGCTCCATAAAAACCGTACAGCGGTCGCTGACGTGGGGTGCTGATTTGCCCAGGGTTCGATCGGCATATTCCTGTACACGGACGCCGAGTTTCTGGGCTTGTTCCTCGAGAAAGCTGCCGGTGCCGGCTGCACACACCGAATTCATGATCGACAGGGTAACAAGGCCGTTATGCAGTGTGGTGAATTTGGCATCCTGCCCGCCTATCTCGATTATGGTGTCTACCTTGGGGTTCAGTTCGACCGCGGCACGGGCATGGGCACTGATTTCATCCAGGATCTCATCTGCGTTTATAATGGACCCGATAAACTTGCGCCCGGAACCGGTGGCTGCCGAACCGACTACCGACATGGATGATCCGTGACGGTCGGCCAGATCATCCAGCGCGGCAAACAGGGCCTGGAAAGCCACTGTTGGCCGTCCGGATGTGCGTGTATAGACACCGGCATACACGGTGCCGGAAATATCGGTAACTACCGCCTTGGTACTGGTGGAACCGATATCAAACCCGATATATACATCAATCTCTCCGGGCAGCTCATGGAAAAGCTCGACCTCTACTGCAGGGCGCCGGGAAGCCGGGTCGGCAGGAAACAGACTGGTTTCAATACAGGAGAAATCCGGGGCATCTGACGGGTACCTGGACCGGGTGATGCCCAGGGGAGGGTAGGTGTTTTCATCCTCCTCCCTGCTTTTCGACCGCCATGCCCGGGACAGCAGCTGCGTATCCGTCGGGGCCGGTTCGGTATCAGGCGGGGCAGGTTCGGTATTTGCCGGGGCCGGTTCGGTATTTGCCGGGGCCGGTTCGGTATCAGCCGG
>CAZANF010000312.1:0-2931 GCA_964486425.1 uncultured Spirochaeta sp.
CGGCTTCTCCGGTCGTTTCTCGTAGCCGGTAGGTTGAATTACCGCATCCTCCCCAAGGAGATCGACAATCATCTCATAGGTTATTGCACCGGGCCGCAAAATCTTTATTTTCCCTTTTTCGAATCCAAGAATGGTTGATTCCAGTCCAACCGTACAATCCCCGCCGTCTATAATCCCGTCTACATGACCTTTCATGTTGCTTACAGCTGTAGAGAAGGAAGTTGTACTGCTTCGCCCGCTCATATTCGCCGAGGGGCCGGCCACCGGTATGCGAACAGCCTCCAGAAATCGACGCGCAACCGGGTGCGACGGAATACGAATCCCTACTGTAGGGAGACCCGCAGTCGCTACGGAGGAAATAAGGCCGGATTTCGGCAGGACTATCGTCAGGGGACCAGGAGAAAAGCGGTCAAAAAGGATCTGTGCGGCTTCAGGCAGCTCGGAAACACACTCATCCAGTTGTTCGGTTGAATAGAGGTGAACAATAAGCGGATTATCCTCCGGCCGATGCTTGGCGGTATAAACATCCCTGCAGGCGTTGTCATTGCGCGCATCGGCACCGAGTCCATACACTGTCTCCGTTGGAAAAACTACCAACCCTCCATCAAGCAGAATACGCGCAGCATTCGCTACTGATTCTGCTGTAAAATACTTAGTTTCTTTAATAGTATTATTCTGCACGTTTGTAATCTACCAAAAAGTCGGCTGAAGAGAAAGGCCCAATACCATGAAGCATCATTGTTAATGTCCCTGTTTATTTCACTTGTACAAATACTTCACCGTTTTCAACTCGTACAGGATAGGACTTTACATCGCTGGTTGCGGGAAGATCCAGCACCTTGCCTGTACGCACCTCGAAACGGGAACCATGCTTCGGGCAATATACCGAGCCGTCCAGAACCATTCCCTCAGACAGCTCGGAATACTCATGGGAGCACACATTATCCAGCGCGTAGACACCGTCCTCCAGTTTAAAAAGAGCGATATATTTGCGTTTATAACGGAATGCCAGGGAGCGCTGGAAGTCATTCATATGTGCTGCTCTGACCCATTTTGCCATACCATTACTCCCGCTGCAGCCGGTCCATAACCAACGAACGAAGCTGATTCTGTACAAAATCCGGTGCCTGCCGGGACACCTCGTCGAAAAATCCCTCTACCAGCAAGGCCTTCGCCTCAACCGGATCAAATCCACGCGATTCCAGATAAAACATGTAGTCCGGCTCAATCTTTCCGGTTGTAGATCCATGGGAGCATTTTACGTCATTGTTCATTATCTCAAGGGTCGGAATCGATTCCGCACGAGCGCCATCATTCAATACCAGGTTGTTATTGGTAAGATATGCATCCGTAAGGGATGCCCCGGTACGAACCTCAATCAACCCCTGATAGATTGAATGAGCCTCATCCCTGGCCGCCCCTTTATAAAAGGTCTGGCTGTTGGCGTTACGTCCAATATGACGCTGTACCGTCCGCATATCAAAATGCTGTTCACCAGAAGCAAAATAGACACCGTTGAGTACCACATCGGTACCGGCGGCATGCATATCCGCTTCTATACGCCCCTTTACGAAATCTCCCCCGAAATGCGCTTCGAAGTGATGCATGCGTGACTCCTGATAGACATCCATTCTGCCGAATCGCAGCATCACAGATTCCATATTCAAATCCTGCACAAGCACATAATCAAGTGAGGCTGTGCGAGCCGTAGCCCCGTCAATGCCATGAGTCAGCACCGTTGCATCTTCATCATTCGCCGACCTGAAACGCTCCACAACCGTTGCTCGAGCCCCGTCCTCGCTCACAACTACGACATGCGGCGAACGAATTACATCCTCACCGGAAACAAGATGATCAATCAGGAACGGCGCCTTGATTTCGGCAAGACGAGGCACTACTACGACGGTAAGGGCATCCATAATTGCATAATGCAAGAACTGCGGCTTTGTACTTGCGGCGACAAGTGAATCGCGCATTGCCTTCTCGACTGCGACCGCCTGGGTCTCGGTTAATCGTCCGCGTCGTATGTCATCCAGGGTATACAAACACACCCCATTCTCGGCAAGCTGCGGATCAATCGCAATAGTGACTGGTTCTCCGTTGTGATACGCGATATAACCGGACAATTCCTGAAGCGGAACCGGCGGGCCGGACATTTCGGCAAACAAACCAGCCGGAGCAGTCTGACCAGCCTCGGCAACCTCCAAAGGACGGGACAGCACTGCAGGCGAGACATACTGCAGGTTTGCAAAATCCAGAAAACTGATATCGCTGCGTCGCCATTCCTCATCGGCAGTGATATCCGGCCATCCGGCAGCTTTAAAGGCAATTGCTGCATCCGCTCGCAGCTGCTGCAGCCAGGTCGGTTCGTTGGATATACTCTCTGCGAATCGAGATATTTCTTCAATCCCGGTAAAACGAGACACATCGGTTGTATTCATAAGTGACATTCTCCTTAGCTATAGTCAGCTGCTGCCGGGGAATTACCCGACTGAACCCTCCATTTCGAGTTCTATCAGTCGATTGAGTTCTACCGCATATTCCATCGGCAGCTGCTTGATAAGCGGGTCCAGAAAGCCATTCACAATCATGGTTGAAGCCTCTTCCTCGTCCAGCCCCCGACTCATAAGGTAGTACAGCTGCTCTTCGCTGATTTTGCTGACCTTTGCTTCATGCTCTATCGAGACATCATCGGTCTTGATTTCCATATATGGATAGGTGTTGCTTATCGACAGGTCATCCAGAATAAGTGCGTCACATTCGACATGGGAACGGACGTTTTTCAGACCGTCATTCACTTTGAGCAGACCGCGATAACTGGCGGTACCCCCGTCCTTGCTGATCGTTTTGCTGCTATCCACCGAGCTCGTATTGTCGGCAGCATGTACCATTTTTGCTCCGGTGTCCTGTTCCTGGTTTTTGCCTGCAAAC
>CAZANF010000313.1:0-2927 GCA_964486425.1 uncultured Spirochaeta sp.
CCATGCCGGAAGGATCATGGTACCAGCGGGCTGGGGGGCAGCAGCCTGGAGCCGGCGGCCGCCACCCAGTTTGCTGTCGACCGCGCACGCGACGGAAAGGACCCCATCTCGGTTACCGGGAACGTACTGCGCGATTATCTAACCGACCTGTTTCCTATGCTGGAACTCGGAACCAGTGCGAAGATGCTGTCGATTGTCCCGCTCATGAACGGCGGAGGGCTCTTCGAAACCGGGGCCGGCGGATCAGCGCCCAAGCATGTGCAGCAGTTTATACAGGAGGGCCATCTCCGCTGGGATTCACTCGGCGAATTTCTGGCACTTTCAGTCTCACTCGAGCATCTTGCACGGGTATTTGGCAACGAAGGGGCACAATTACTTGCTGAAACCCTGGATACAGCAACCGGCGAGCTGTTACAGCAGGGGAAATCCCCCAAACGCAAGGCAGGAGAACTGGACAACCGGGGGAGCCACTACTACCTCGCCCTGTACTGGAGTCGGGCACTGGCTGAAAAATCCAACGACGATACACTGCAGCCGCGATTCCGCGCTCTCGCCGACGCCCTTGCAGCAGCAGAAGACCAGATTATGCAGGAGCTGAAAGACGCCCAGGGCAGCCCGGTCGACATCGGCGGGTACTATCGCCCGGAAACCGCCAAGGCCTCTGCAGCCATGCGGGCAAGCTCAACATTCAACTCCATACTCGAGGGGTTTACCACTTCGCTGCATAGTGCATAAGATAATCATGAGGGACAGTCCCTATATCAGGACGGGGACTGTCCCTCAATCACGATTTGTCCATTTCTTTCGCGTCCAGGCAGCATCCAGGGCGGCATCGGATCGATAATATCGTAACGGCCTTTTTTATGATGAAAGCTCCCGCACCACGGATAATCCTCCGCCTGGAAAACAAGAGATGCCTCAACAGGATTATTATCGATATAGGTATACACCCGCACATAGTCTGAAATACCGGTGATAGGTCGGGAAAAATACCTCTCTCCCCATAAACGGCCGCATTTTTTGAAGGTTTTGTTCCAGCTTATTGCATAAACACCCATAATCCAGCGCATTATTTCGGCCATACTCTGCTTTCCTGTTGGCGTAAACAGTAAATGAACATGATTTTCCATGACCACAAAATTATCGATTCGGAAACTATACCGGGCTTTTGCTGCTACAAGAATTTGAATAAACAAGTCCTTTGCCACCGCAGATTTCAGCAGCAATTCCTTACGGTTCGTCCGGGCAGTAATGTGATAGGTTGCTCCGGGAATACACACTCTTGGTTTTCGCATATATAGTATTACACATAAAAAATAACTGGTGCATTAAAACTATGAAAAAAGTGAGGGACAGTCCCCAAATGTATACGGGGACTGTCCCTCATATTAAAATTATCACTGTCCTCGCTCGATTCCTTGCATGATAAACTCGAGATCCCTCTGTGCTTGAATGAAACTTGACACCGGGCTGGATTGATTGATTACTGCTTGATAGAAATCCTCATACTCTTCCAGATACCCCTCTCCATCGGGATAACTTAAGGTATTCACCGGATTGGTCTCCGCATCACTGCGGTACAGGTTGATCTGGTCGCCATCCACTATCAGGGACCCTTTCGATCCGAAGACCCTCATCATAAAATCCGAAAGCCCCTGCACACTGAAACCTATCTTCAGCTGACCAGGGATGGCCGGGATATTCCCCTTTCCGCTGCTGTGAAACTGCAGCATCATCGTATCCATTCTACCGATACCGGGATTTACCTGATCCACCGAGGAGGCCGTCACCTTTAATTCACCAAACACATCCCGCAGGGCGGCTGCCCAGTGGACACCCCCATCGGTCACGAAACCTCCGGCAAACTTGTGTTCAATGCGCCACTTTGTCTGTGCATACTGATTCGTCTCCGGCCGCATATCCTGCAGGAAATTCCATTCGACGAAAAACGGTCGCCCGATATCGCCTCTATCCAGCATCGCTGCCAGCTCGCGGTACACCGGCCGGTAGCGAAAGTTTTCCGCAACCATCATCACCAGCTCCGGATGAGTCCCCCCCAGGGCGACCACCCCCCTCGCCCCCCTAACCCCCCAAGCAATCGGCTTTTCTATCAATCCATGCTTTCCCGCCGAAACGGCAGCCCTCGTGACCGGCAAATTCAACTCTACCGGAAGAATAACACTCACCGCCTCGACGTCATCCCGCTTCAGCAATTCATGGAAATCCTGAAACCACGGCACCTCTTCCCCATACAGTTTGGATAACCGCGCGGCGAAATCCTCCGCCTTCCGGGGACTGCGATTGCACACCGCCCGCACACGGATTCGATGCTTTAATGCATCCAGAGCGGGATAGTGCAGGTCGTTAGCCGCAAGTCCGCAGCCGATGATACCAATTCCGAGAATTCTTTCCTGTGTCATAGTCAAGCTCCTGCGATAATAATACACATCCAAAGTCCGAAAGGTAAACTCTTCACCCTTCGTGTTGGGTTCGAGTCCGGTCATACTGGGAGCGGTTCTGGTCGTATTGGGTTCGGTTCTGGAAATATCGCACTGATCGGCTGCCGAAGATAAGAATGACGGCCAGGAAGGCTACGCTGTATATTGTCAGGAACCTCTCCCCCATCTCCTCCAGCCCGAGCTCACTCAGCAAAGTGCCGTACCCGTTAAATGCAATATGAACCCAGATAACCAGCTTTAGCCTGCGGGACTGAATGTATATCCACCCGATTAAAAGACCCATTAAAAAGGTATATACGCTCTGTACCGGATCCAGATGAATGATGGCGAAGATTATCGCAGATACCAGTACTGCAGTCCGCGGAGAGAACACCTCCAACAGTCTGTGAAGGATTATCCCGCGGTAGATTATTTCCTCGATAATCGGCACCAGTACCGCCAGCAAAATAATTCGAATCAGCAGTCCCT
>CAZANF010000314.1:0-2914 GCA_964486425.1 uncultured Spirochaeta sp.
ATCAGTCTCCAGTTGAGTGAAGGCGAGGATCTCCTGCACTACCTCGTGAAGCCGGTTGCCGCTCTGCTGGATCATGGAAATAAAGCGTTCCTGCTCAGGTGACACAGCAGAACGCAGCAGAAGCTCGCTTATGCCGACAATACCGTTCCACGGCGTGCGCAGCTCATGACTGATATTTGCAATAAACTGATCCTTGATTATGTTGGCAGAATCGGCCTCATCCAGGGCCTCCTGGAGCTGCGTCTCCATTTTTTTCCGGAAGGTGATGTCCCGGATAGTCTGAACCACCCCGAGAAACCGGTTGCGAGCATCATGAACCGGATATGCATGCTGTATCAAATGTGCCCCGGTCGGTGAAGTACATTCGGACCAGCTCTCCGCATGAGTCCGGAAACAGGCGGCCACAGGGTCGCCCTCGCCGCCTGTCGTACACAGGCGTTCCTGAACCTCGCTGCTGCGCTTGTCCAGCACTCCCGATTCGTCGGAGTCCAACAGCTCAAGACCGGCCCGGTTAATCCACCCGACACGCCGGGTTGAATCGGCATAAAACAGCACTCCATTGTTCAGGGCCGACAGAATATGTTCCAGTTGTGCCAGTTGAGACACCGTATTCTGTTCCTGGGAATCCTGCGGTACCCTCTGAAGCTGCAGGATATACCAGTCATCGGGAAGCAGTATTACCGATACATAGTACGCCTCGTCCGTATCGACATGACGATACAGACACAGCTCCTCGCTCTTTTTACCGTCGTATCCGGACATAAGATCGTAGATCTTCTTCCCGCGAACAGCACCAGCATCTACCTGGAAGAGCCGGGCAAACTGTGGGTTAATATCCTCAATTTCATCTGTTGAACGACATAATACACCGGGTATCGGTAACGAATCCAACAATTGCCTGACATCTACATTCATATCTTCATTGTAAAGCACATCGCCCTTACATACCATGCGAATTCCCCGACTGTAGACATTTCTGTGTATCATGCCTAAAGTGCCTGTATGCGTATTCATGAAGCTGAACTCTACCCCTGGATTAACTCATTGCTGCAAGCTGCCGGACTGCGCACCGCCGACGCCGTACTGGTTGCAGATGTATTTATACGCGCCGCCCGGCGCGAGCTTGGACACCATGACCTGCACGATCTTCCCGGTCGCCTGCAGCGTCTTTATGCAAAGGCGATTAATCCAACCCCTGTCTTCACCACCTTGCGTGATGATCCGGGGCTGTATCTGTTCGACGGGGACAGCGGACTCGGGGAGCTTTGCTGCGGCCATGCAGTCCGCTTTGCCATTGAACGGGCTCAACGCTGCGGAATCGGTGCGGCATCGGTACGCCACAGCAACCATTTCCTTGCCGGTTTTCCGTACGCACAGATGGGAGCGGAACAGGGTTTTCTTGTTACCGTCTACTCCAATACAGATCCCAGTATGACCGGACCGAACGGAACCGTGGCTGCTATCGGGAATAACCCCGTCGCCTTCGGAGCCCCCGGTGACAGCGAAATTCCCGACATGATTCTGGATACCTCAATGGCGTATAGCTCAATCGGAAACCTGATTGCCTTAAGCCACCGCGGCGAAACGATTCCCGGCCACTGGGCATTAAACAAAGATGGCAAGCCCACTACCGATCCCCAGGAGGCGCTGGAGGGCTGGCGCGTGCGGCCTATTGGAGAACATAAGGGCTTCGGTCTGGCGCTGATGCATGAGGTTATGACAGCAGTCATGAGCGGTGGGGAAACCACCACAGATATTTCCATGCCTGGAGGACTCAACACCCATAGCCATACGGTAATCGCTATTGCCGGTCAGGATACCGGACGCGGACTGAAGCGTCTCTCGGACCAGCTCGCCGGCCAGGGCTTGCGGCTGCCGGGAACCGCCGACAGCAGCCACGAAAAGGAATCAAGACAAAAGGGGATTCATGTGCGCAATGCAACCGTCCACGAACTTCTCCAGTGGTCGGAAACACTTGGGGTTCCTGCCCCGCAGAAAGTCTCCGAGGCTGCCGAGGCTGCAAAACAGGGCAGGTAACCGCTATTCCCGGGACCTGTCACCGTCGCCCGGAATAATAAACTGACCGAGCTCGCTTTCCATTTTACGGCTCACCTCCGCCATAAGCTCGGTCTGTTCACTCAGGGAAATGATTTCCTGGGTTATCCCCTGTATCCCCTTGCTGATCTCCTGCATTCCCGAGCTCACCTCACCGGAGACATCGCGAACGGTATCCATTTCCCCATGGACCTGCTCTGCAAAGCCGGTCATTGAATGAGCCTGCGTATCGGAATCGCCCGCAATGTGAACAAGACGGGCAGAGGCCTCACGAATATCCCTTCCGGAGGCCTGAATTCGGTCAATACTGTCGAATAGCCCCTGAAAGCGCTCACTCACCTCTCCGACCGAGGTAGTGAGTTCACTGAAGACCTCCTGCATATCGGCACTGGTCTCATTGGCTTGCTGAATGGCTCCCATAATCCGTTTCACTGCAGTCGTGATATTCTTGCTTCCGCCGGCCGACTGCTCGGCAAGCTTGCGAATTTCCGCCGCAACAACCGCAAACCCGGCGCCTCGCTCTCCGGCATGGGCTGCTTCAATAGCCGCATTCATCGCCAGCAGCTGAGTCTGCGCCGCAATATCCTGGATTACCTTGGACATACTGGTAATGTCACCGATTCGATCATCAATCTCGGTTATGGCGGTCATTGTCAGATTGAACTGCTCGGCGCCCTTGCGGCTTGCCTGTTCAAGACGCTCGGTCGCCTGTCGGTTCTCATCGGTAATACTGCGGGTTTCCTGCAGCACGGAAACCATGGTGGCTGCGGAGGAGTCGACGGTAGCGGCCATCTGGGATTCCTTTTGAATCATCTGCAGGGTATCATGCAGGCCCTTCAGAACCGACTGGTTCTCCTGC
>CAZANF010000315.1:0-2901 GCA_964486425.1 uncultured Spirochaeta sp.
AACTAAAGGCCCACCCCCGCGTCTCGCCGTCCGTTCACCGTCCCGAAACGGCCGGCAGGGGGGCCCTGCAGGGTTTCGAACCTCGGCGTGGCGTCCTCGGGATCGCCGGAATCCTCATCCGACTCATCCGTAAACATGGCGGCAAAACTGTCGAACCGGCCGAGCGAATCCGTCTCGGGATCAATCCTGGTTCCATTCAGTCGATATTCGGCCTCTCCGTCTCCCTGATCCGGGATTACCTCCAGGGATTCACGAACCTCGCCGTTGCCCCGAAGCTCCTGCAGCAGAAAGCGTGTCGGCCGGGTCTCCACCTCCGCCGCCTGCACCAGTAAACGCCTCGCAGTGTGCAGTTGTTCGTTCGCACCCGACCCCTGCTCGGCACCGACCGCAGCATGGGCCGCAAACAGCATTATCGCTGCGGTATACATCAGCGCGGCGACCCGCTTCCAATGCGAATCTGATCTCATGCAATCAGTGCCCATGAAATCATGCCCCGCTGACTACCGCTTTAATGCGGCGGACACCGGCCGAGGATGACTGCTCCTTCTGAATCCTGAAACTGCCCAGCTCGGCGGTGTGTTCTACATGCGGACCGCCGCAGACCTCCATGCTGTAGTCACCAATCCGGTACACCTTTACCACCTCGTCATAGCGGTCACTGAAGATAGCTATCGCCCCCTTGTCCCGGGCTTCCTGCAGGGTCATGGTATCCATGGTGACCGGCAGATCCTGCTGAATCTTGCTGTTCACAATCTCCTCCACACGGGCGATCTGTTCCGGGGTCATTTTATCAGGATGGTCAAAGTCGAACCGCAGGCGCTCCTGGGTTATGTTCGACCCCTTTTGATGCACATGGTCGCCCAGCACATCCCGCAGGGCCTGATGCAGCAGATGCGTTGCCGTGTGGAGACGGGTCGTCATTTCGGAATGATCTGCGAGTCCGCCTTTAAAGGTCTGCTTGTCATCCATCTTGGAGGTTTCCTGGTGCTTTCGAAAGGCTTCATCAAAACCCTGGCGGTCCACAGTCATGCCGTGTTCACGGGCCAGCTCCTCGGTTACCTCGATAGGAAAGCCGTAGGTGTCGTAGAGCTTGAATGCCAGCCGGCCCGGGATTTCCCGTTTCGGATTACGTTCCAGGTTCGGCAGCATCTTCTGAAACTCCCGTTCACCATTGCGCAGGGTGCGCATGAACTTCTCTTCTTCTTTAGCCAGCTCCTGCATGATTGTGCTGCGCTGCTGCTGCAGACGAGGATAGACTTCGGCATACATATCCACAACGATTGCTGCAGGTTTCTCCAGAAAGGCATCCTCAACCCCGATCTTGCGCCCATGCCGCAGCGCCCGCCGGATAAGGCGGCGCAGCACATACCCCTGGCCTACATTGGAAGGCACCACTCCTGCTTCATCACCAATCAGGAACACCGCAGTTTTAATGTGATCCGAGATAATACGAATTGAATTATCCTGTTCCTCGCTCTCTCCATAACGCAGCCCGGAAAGGTTCTGGAGGGTTTCGATAATCGGAATGAATAATTCTGTCTGATATACGGAGGATTTTCCCTGCAGCACGGTACTGGTTCGTTCTACACCCATGCCGGTGTCGACACATTTCCGCTCCATGGGGATGTAGCTGCCGTCGGCCTGTTTGTTGTACTGCATGAAGACGTTATTCCAGATCTCCATCCATTTACCGTCGGATACCCCCGGGCGGCTGTCGGCCGATCCCGGAATACCGGTGTCATAAAAGATTTCGGTATCCGGACCGCAGGGACCGGTCTGCCCTGCCGGACCCCACCAGTTATCCTCGCGTGACAGAAAGTAGATCCGGTCGTCCGGAATGCCCAGTTCACGCCACACAGCCGCGCTCTGTTCATCCCGTGGAACCTCATCGTCTCCGCCGAATACGGTAATCGCAAGGCGATCGACCGGTATATTGAGCCATTTCTCGCTGGTGAGAAACTCGAAGCTCATCCGAATCGATTCTTCCTTGAAGTAATCTCCCAGCGACCAGTTTCCCAGCATTTCAAAGAAGGTAAGGTGGCTGGAATCTCCGACATCCTCAATGTCCCCGGTACGAATACACTTCTGATAATTCACCAGACGGGTTCCGGCAGGGTGCTCCTCTCCAAGTATATACGGGACGAGAGGATGCATCCCGGCGGTAGTAAAGAGTACCGTCGGGTCGTTCTCCGGTACCAGGGATTTCCCGGCAATCTCGGCATGGCCATGTTCAACAAAAAAAGCAATATATTTGCGACGAAGTTCCTGTGCTGTCATGGCCGAATAGTAAAGAGGCGCCGGGGAAAAGTCAATTCTCTGCAGCCTCGGCTCTGCTGATACGCAGGGTTCGGGTCGCATTTGCTACCGCCAGCAATGCTACACCGACATCTCCAATAACTGCAGCCCACATCCCGACGAACCCCACTGCTCCCAGGGCGATAAAGATCAGCTTGGCCCCCAGGGTGAACACAATATTCTGGCGCACAATTGCATGGGTCCGACGGGCCGTATCCAGCACTGCAGCAACCCGGTCCACCTTGTCGTTCATAATCACAATATCCGAAGCCTCAATAGCTGCATCCGAGCCGAGTCCTCCCATGGAGATGCCTATGTCCGCACGCATCAGCACCGGTGCATCATTAATACCATCCCCTGTAAACGCCAGCTTCCGACCATCATCCAGCTCATTCTGCAGCTGCTCGACAATCGCAACCTTGTCCTCCGGCAGCAGCTCGCTGGGAAACTCGTCTATTCCGAGCTCCTCCGCAATGGCTTCCGCAATCCGGGCATTGTCGCCGGTAAGCATTACAATTCGCTTTACTCCCTGCCGGCGCAGCCGGGATATTGCCTGTGCCGCCTCCGGCTTTACCTCATCCGATACCAGCAGATACCCGGCATACT